>JAPPKP010000086.1 GCA_028819955.1 Rhodospirillaceae bacterium
TACACCCTGAGCCTCGGCGGCGAGGGGGCTCCGTGGCCGTACATCTATTCCACTCGCAGGAGGGGCGCCGCCTTGCGGCCGAGCGCGCGCCATGTGCTCGCGAATCCGAGAACGAGCGTCATGGTTATACAGGCTGCGGCGGTCACGGCCACGTATTCGGGCAGGAAGCGCCACTGCAGGTCGAGCACCTGCGTCACGAAGGCCCAGGCGGCCAGTGTGCCGATGCCGATGGCGAGCCCGGCGATGGCGCAGCCCAGCAGGATGTGCTCGGCCAGGAAGGCGCGCAGCAGGTCGCCGCGCCGGGCGCCCAGCACCTTGAAGACGACGGCGTCGTGGACGCGGCGCTCGTGGCCGGCCGCGGTCGCGCCCGCCAGCACCAGCAGGCCCGCGGCCACGGTGAGCCCGGCCACCGCCTGAATTGCCACGCCAATCCGCCCCATGAGTTCGTCCAAAGCCTCAATGATCGCGCGTATGGGGATCGCCGTGATGTTGGCGAATCGCTCCGTCACCGCGCGCTCGAGCACGGGTTCCGCCTCCGGTGTCGCGTGCGCGGTGGCGAGCTGCGTCTGCGGCGCCCCCTCCAGGACTCCGGGCGAGAATATCACGAGGAAGTTGATATCGAAGGCCGTCCAGTCCACCCGGCGCAGGCTCGCGACCTCGGCCGTGAACTCGCGCCCGAGCACGTTGATCGAGAAGGTGTCCCCGATCTCCAGCCCGAAATCGAGCGCCTCCTCCTCCGCGAGCGAGACCAGCGGCGGCCCGTCGTAGTCGGCGGGCCACCATTCGCCCGCGACGATCTCCGCATTGGGCGGCTGCTCGGCGGCGTAGCTGAGGCCGATATCGCTCTGCACCACCCACTCCGAGCCCGGCGCGACCTTGGCCTCGCGCACCGGGACGCCGTCGATGCGGACGACGCGGCCGCGCAGCATCGGCACCCGGCGTCCGTAGTCGACGCCCGCCGTCTCCTCGATCAGCCGCTCGAACGGCGCGATTTGCTGCTTCTGGATGTCGAGGAAGAAGAACGCCGGCCGCTCGTCGTTGCGCTGGTCGCTGATCATCGCGCCCAGATTGCCCTCGACTAGCGCAATCGAGACCAGGACCGCGAGGCCGGTGCCCAAGGACATGGCGACCGGCACCGTGGGCGCCCCCGGCCGCGCCAGGTTGGCGAAGCCGAGTCTCAGCGCAGGGAGTCGCCGCGGGCGCGTGCGCCGTGCCAGGACGACCACCATGGCCGCAGCGGCCCTGAAGATCGCGAGCGCCACCGGCGCGCCGAGCACGAAGCCCAGCGCGATGCTCATGCGCGGCGCGGTGCCGACGGCGATGCCGGCAAGCGCCAGCGCGGCCAGCGCCGTGCCCGCGATCGCGGCGGGAGGCGGCCAGCCCGAAGCCGGCGCGGCGGCACCGCGAAACAGCACGCCGGGGCGGGTCCGGGCGGCACGGCCGAGGGGCCAGAGCGAGAAGGCGAGCATGGTGAGCGCGCCATAGGCCGCTGCCAGGGCGAGCGGCGCGCCGTGGATTACGCCCGCCAGCGGTATCGGCAGCGTATCGCCGAAGAGGGCGGAGAGGACGGGCGGCGCCGCTGCGCCCAGGATCAGCCCCGCCGCGATGGCGCCGAGCCCGAGCACGCCAAGCTGCAGCAGGAAGGCTCGTTGCACGGTGGCTTGCGTCGCGCCCACGCACTTGAGCGCCGCGATGGTGTGCAGCTTGCCGTGCAGGTGGCTGGAGACGGCGCTGGCGACGCCGATGCCGCCGACCAGCAGGGCGGCGAGGCCCGCGAGGGTGAGGAACAGCCCGACCCGGTCCAGCTGGCGCCGGAGCGACGGGTTGGCGTCGCGGGTGTCGCGCAGCCGCCAGACGGCAGCGGGAAACGCCGTCTCCAGGCCCGCCACCCACCCGGCGACGGCCGTGCCCTCGGGCACGAGCGCGCGGTAGCGGTGCCGCACCAGGGTGCCCGGCTGCACCAATTGCGTCTCCTGCAGAGAGGCATGGTCCATCATCAGGCGGGGGCCGAGCGCGATGCCGCCGGTGATCCGGTCGGGCTCGCGCACGAGCACGCCGCGCACGGTCAGCAGCGCCGCGCCGATCCGGACCCTGTCGCCGATGCCGATGCCGAGGCGGTCGAGCAATCCCTTCTCGACCGCGGCACCGCCGCCAGCGAGCGCGTCCACGAGCGCCATCCCGTCCTCCAGGCGCGCGCGATCGACCAGCGGATAGGCACCGTCCACCGCCTTGAGCTCGACCAGCGAGCGGTGCGCGCCGCCCTCGTCGCGGGCCATGCTGCGCATGGTGACGACATGCGAGAGCGCGGCGGTGTTCGCCTCGAGCCAGGCCATCTCCTGGTCCGCGAGGGGCTGGGAGAACTGCATCAGCTCGATGTCGCCGCCGAGGATCATGCGGGCGTCGCGGGCGAGGCCGGTCTTGAGCGCCTCGCCGAGCGAGCCGACGGCAGCGGTAATGCCGACGCCCAGGATCAGGCAGGCGAGGAAGACGCGGAAGCCCCGCACGCCGCCGCGCAGCTCGCGCCGGGCGATGCGCCACGATGCCGGCGCTCGGAGGGGCAGTGCCATCCGGCCTCAGTCCTTGGCGGGCGTCACGATTCGCCCGTCGGCGATGTGCACCATGCGGTCGCAGCGCGCGGCGAGCGCGTGGTCGTGGGTGACCAGGATCAGCGTCGAGCCCCCCACGGCGCGCATGCGGAAGAGCTCGCCCATCACCGCGTCCCCGGTCTCGCCGTCGAGGTTGCCCGTGGGCTCGTCGGCGAGCAGCACGTCGGGCCGGGGCACGAAGGCCCGGGCGAGCGCGACGCGCTGCTGCTCGCCGCCGGAGAGCTGGCTCGGGTAGTGCTGCACGCGCTCGCCGAGACCGACGCTCTCCAGCGCTTCCCGGGCCGCGCCGAAGGGGTCGCCGTGGGTGCCGAGCTCCAGCGGCAGCGCGACGTTCTCCAGCGCCGTCATGGTCGGGATGAGGTGGAAGGCCTGGAACACGATGCCGACGGCGCTGCGCCTGAAGGCGGCGAGGTCGCTCTCGCCCAGGCCGCCGATCTCGGTGCCGCTCACGACGACGCGGCCCCGGTCCGCCCGCTCCAGCCCCGCGACGATCGCGAGCAGGGTCGACTTGCCGGCGCCCGACGGCCCGAGCACGGCGATGCTCTGTCCCCGCTCGGCGGTGAGCGAAACGCCCCGCAGGATGTTGACGGGACCGGCCTTGCTGGTCAGGGTGAGGTGCACGTCATCCAGCACCACCGACTGATCGCTCATGTCATCGCGCCGCTCCCCCGGCCGCGTCGTATCGTGGATCGGAGCCGCCCTCTGCGCTTGGCTCCTGCTTCTCGGTCCTCAGCCGGGCGCCGCCGGGGAGCTCCGAATCGCCGTGCTCGGCGACAGCCTGACCGCAGGCTTTGGATTGCCGCGCGAAGACGCCTTTCCGGCGCGCCTGGAAGCCGCGCTCAGGGCCGAGGGCCACGCCTGGCGGGTGATCGACGCCGGGATCTCCGGCGATACCAGCGCCGGCGGGCTGGCGCGGCTCGACTGGGTGCTCGCCGATGAACCCGAAATCGTGATCGTCGAGCTCGGTGCCAACGACGGCCTGCGCGGGCTGCCGACGGACCGGATGGAGGCCAATCTCGACACAATTCTGGCGCAGGTCCGCGAGTCCGGCGCGGCTGTGCTGCTTGCCGGCATGCGGGCGCCGGCCAACTTCGGCCCCGACTACGAAGCCGCGTTCCGTGCCGTCTATGAGCGCCTCGCCGCCGAGCATAGGGTCGCGTTCTATCCGTTCTTTCTGGAGGGGGTGGCCATGGAGCCCGACCTCAACCAGTCGGACGGCATCCATCCCAACGCGGCCGGCGTGGCCGAGATCGTCCGCCGCATAGTGCCGCATGTGGTGGCCGTGATCGCCGGGCGCAAGGGCGGCTGAAGGGCAGGGGAGGGGAGCCGCCCGATGATCCGCCTCTTCGTCGCGCTCGCCCTGCCGGAGGACGTGCGCCGCCGGCTCGAGATGCTGCGGGGCGGCCTGCCCGGCGCCCGCTGGCAGAGCGCGGAGCAGATGCACCTCACGCTCCGCTTCGTCGGCGAGGTCGACGGTGCGGCCTTCGCCGAGATCGGGGACGCGCTCGCGCGCATCGAGGCGGAGGCGTTCTCCCTCACGCTGGAGGGCGTGGGCCACTTTCCGCCGCGCGGGCGGGTGCGAATCCTGTGGGCCGGAGTCGCGCCGAACCCCGCACTCATGCGCCTGCGCGAGCGCACGGAGGCCGCCATCACCGGCCTCGGGTTCGAGCCCGACGGCCGCAACTATGCGCCGCACGTGACCCTCGCGCGCTTCGCTTCGCGGGTGCCTGCACACCGGCTTCAGGAGTTCGTTTCCTATCACGGGCCGTTCAGCAGCGGGCCGTTTGAAGTGCGCTCGTTCGAGCTGTTCTCCAGCCACCTGGGCGCGGGCGGCGCACACTACGCGGTGGAGGCCAGCTACCCGCTGGCGGATGCGGAAGAGTAGTCACCGGCGCGCCCCGTCTCATCCGGCTTCCTCGATCCGTTCCATGTCCTCGTCCGAGAGGCCGAAGTGGTGGCCGATCTCGTGGATCAGCACGTGGCGGACCACGTCCTCCAGGCTGTTGCCGGTCTCGACCCAGTAGTCGAGGAGCGGCCGACGATACAGGAAGATCAGGTCGACATCCTCGCGGATGTCGTGGACGCCGCTCTGGTCGAGGGAGACGCCCTGGTAGAGGCCGAGCAGATCGTAGGGGCTGTCGAGCTCCATCTCTTCCTGCACCTCGTCGCTGGGAAAGTCCACGACCTGGATCATGACGGGATCGACCTTGCCGCGCAGGAACGCCGGGATGCGGCGGTACTCCTGGTCTGCGATCGACTCGATATCCGCCGCGCTCGGCGCCTGGGTCTCTTGCCCGCTCATAGCGGCAAGCCTAGGGGCAATTCGGTGCAAGCGGAACCGGGGTGGCGCCGTGTCGCCGGCTCGAACGGGTATGACGGGCCCCGAGGCACCGGCTCACAAATCAGGTTGCAAAGCCTGTCCTGCGGGCATAGGTTTCGCTTTAACATAACCCATCGGACTACCGCCCAGACAGGGAGACACGGGGTCCGATTATCATCACCCCAGGGACGCCTCGCGCGTCCCTGTACTTTGTGGGTTCCGGAATGCCTGATGATGTGCCGGCTCCGCGACCGCGCCATCGCGCGAGGGTGTTCGTCGATTTCTGGAACTACACCCTCTCCATGCGGGATACGGACGAGGCCTTCCGCACGGACTGGGCTCGTCTCGGGCCGGTGCTCTCCCGCGCCGCGGCCGCGGTCATCGATGCTGCCGCCGCTGGCGAGTATCAGGGGCTGAATTTCTACGGTTCATACGACCCGGCCAGTGAAGCGGACCGAAAGCTTCACCGATGGGCGACGAGAGTGGTGGACACGTTTCCCGGCGTGAGCGTGTCGATCGTTCCTCGTCAGAGGAAGCGTTCGCCGCCCGCGTGCCCCGCCTGCCATACGGCAGTGGCCGAATGCCCCGCTTGCGGCGCCGACATGCGCGGCACCGAAGAGAAGGGCGTCGACGTCCGCATGGCAACGGACATGATCAGCCTCGCCTGGGTCGACAACTACGACGTGGCGGTTCTGGTCTCGTCCGACCGCGACTTCGTGCCGGTGGCCGAATTCCTCGAGACCAGGGGCATCAAGGTCATACACGGGGCTTTCCCGCCGAAGGGCGCGCAGTTGACCGCCCGATGCTGGGGAAGCATCGACATTGCCGGATTGCGGGAAGGGTTTCGCTTCACACGACCCGAGTCCTGAGCCGGGTGGTGGTTGCTTTCAACCGTCGTGGTAAAGAGAGCGCACGGCGCGTCGCCCAAGGGTGGGTGAGCCGTGCCGCACTGCGTGGGGACCCAGAGGGAGGCCGGGACGGTGAGCAACAGGGAGGCGCTGCTGCGCGGGTTGCGCGAGCAGGCGCTGCAGATCCGGCGCAACACGTGGCGGGCGCTGCGTGCGGCGGGCTCCGGCCACATGGGGGGCTCGCTCTCTGCGGCCGACCTGCTGGCCGCGCTCTACTTCCACTACCTCAACCTCCGGCCCGACGAGCCCGACTGGCCCGAGCGCGACCGCTTCGTGCTCTCCAAGGGGCACGCCAACACGGCGCTCGGCGCGGTGCTGGCCCAGGCCGGCTTCGTCGAAGACGGCTTCATCGATACCTTCTACGGCTTCGAATCGCTGTTCGGCATGCATCCCGACATCAAGGTCCCCGGCATCGAGATGTGCACCGGCGCCCTCGGCCACGGCCTCTCGGTCGGCCTCGGCATGGCGCTCGGGTCCAAGGTGCAGGGCAAGGACTGGCGCACCGTGGTGATGCTGGGCGACGGCGAGCTGCAGGAAGGCTCCAACTGGGAGGCGGCGATGGCCGCAGCCCATCTCGCGCCGCTCCGGCTCACCGCCATCCTCGACTACAACAAGGTGCAGCAGAGCGGCCATGTCGCCGAGATGCTGGGGCTGGAGCCCTTGGCCGACAAGTGGCGGACCTTCGGCTGGTCCGTGCGCGAGTGCGACGGGCACGACATGGCGGAGATCGTGGATGCCCTGGACGCGCTGCCCGCTGCGCCCGACAAGCCCACGCTGCTCATCGCGCATACCGTGAAGGGCAAGGGCGCGAGCTTCGCCGAGGACACCTACCTCTGGCACAACAACGCGGTCGGCGACGAGGTCTACGAGAAGGCGATGGCCGAGCTGGGAGAGCCCGCATGAGCGCGGCGCAGCAGGGCAACGGGGCCGAGCCCGCCTGGGTCAAGGCGGCGGCCAACCAATCGCGCCTCGCCTTCGGGCTCGCCGTGACCGAGCTCGGCCGGCGCGACGAGCGGGTGGTCGCGGTCTCCGCCGATACCCTCGACCTTATCGGGCTCCGGGGCCTCATCGAGCACGCGCCCGCGCGCGTGATCGACGTCGGCATCGCCGAGCAGAATGCCATGGGGGTGGGCGCCGGGCTCGCCACGTCGGGGCTGCGCCCCTTCGTCTGTGGCTACGCCCCCTTCATCACCGCGCGCTCCATGGAGCAGATCCGCAACGAGGTCGCCTATGCCAACCAGCGCGTGGTGATCGGAGCGGCGGCAAGCGGGATCTCCCTCGGCGTCTCGGGCGGCACCCATCATGCGCTGGAGGACCTGGCGCTGATGCGGAGCCTGCCCAACATGACGGTCGTGGTGCCGGCGGACGCCCACGAGGCGTGGCACGCGACGCTGGCGACGGACGGGATCGACGGTCCCGCCTACATCCGGCTCGGCGGGCGCGTGCCGGAGCCCCCGGTGACGCCGGTCGATGCGCCCTTCAGCCTGGGCAGGGCCGCGTGTCTCGCCGAGGGCTCGGACGTCGCCGTGATCGCCTGCGGGGCCCTGGTGGCGCCGGCGGTGGCGGCCGCCGAGGAGCTGGCGGGGCAGGGCATCGGCGCGCGCGTCCTCAACATGTCGACCATCAAGCCGCTGGACGAGGACGCTATCCTCGCCGCCGCCGAGGAGACGCGCGGCATCGTCACTGCCGAGGAGCATCACCTGACCGGCGGGCTCGGCGGCGCGGTGGCGGAGCTGCTGGCCGTCAAGCGGCCGACGCCCATGCGCATGGTCGGCATGCCCGACGAGTTCGCCGTCGTCGGCCCGACCGACCGCATCCGCGCGCGCTACGGCATGAGCGCTCGGCACATCGTGGACGCCTGCCTCGACCTGGTGGGCTGAGGAAGGGGGCTCCGGTCCTTCCCAACGCCCCGCAACATAGTGCTGTGCAAATGGCGCGGCGTCTGCGTCAGGATCGCGCCATGCGTAACGGGGGCGGACAGGGCGCCTCGGTTGCGGCACGACGGCGCCTCGCGGTCGAGCGGCCGCGTCTCGCGTCGGCCGCTGCTCGTCCCACGGAATCCCACTTTATCCCAGTTAATCCCGGCGAATCCCACCCATCCCGACGAGTCCCACCCATCCCGACGAGTCCCACCCATCCCGATGGATCCCACCTAATCCCGGTGAATCCCACCGGATCCCGGCAAGTCCCAGCGAATCCCAGTTAATCCCGATGAATCCCAGATAATCCCGGCGAATCCCGGAACCCAACTGTGATGTGCGTCTCGGCGCCGTGCCGTTCCGCTATGATGCCGCGCGGATGCTGGAGATACACGGCCATCGCGGCGCGCGCGGGTTGCTGCCGGAAAACACGCTGCCGGGATTCGAGCGCGCAATCGCCCTCGGCGTCGATGCGCTGGAGCTGGACGTCGGCATGACCCGGGACGGCGTTCCCGTCGTCCATCACGACACGGCGCTCAACCCGGACCACACGCGCGACGCCGGCGGGGCGTGGCTCGAAGGGCCGGGGCCGTTGCTCAAGGACCTGGATGTGGCGGACCTGCGGGGCCTCGATGTCGGCAGAGCCAGGCTGGGCAGCCGGACGGCCTTGCGGTTTCCGCGTCAGGAGCCGCGCGACGGTGCGCGAATCCCCACCCTGGCGGACGTTCTGGCGCTGGGGCGGCGGCCGGCAGCCGGCGCGGTCCGTTTCAATGTCGAGATCAAGTCGTCGCCGCTGGAGCCGCACGAGTCGGCGGGGCCGGAGGCGCTCGCGCAGGCGGTGGCAGAGGTGCTGCGGGCGGAGGGGACGGTCGGCCGGGCGACGGTCCAGTCCTTCGACTGGCGCGTGCTAAGTGCATTGCGAACGCATGCACCGGACGTCGCCATCGCCTGCCTGACCTCCGAGCGAGGCTGGCGCGACACCGTGCTGCGCGGCCGGGCGGAGCCCTCGCCCTGGACGGCCGGCCTGAGTGTCGACGCGTGTGGCGGCTCGGTGCCGCGGCTGGTGCATCGATTCGGCGGCGCGGAATGGATGCCCTTCCATGCCGACCTGACGGCGGAGTCGCTTGCCGAAGCCCGGACGCTGGGCCTCAAGGTCATGGTCTGGACGGTGAACGAGGCGCCCGACATGGAGGCGCTCGCCCGGCTCGGAGTCGATGGCATCGTGACGGACTATCCGGACCGCGCCGCGGGGTCCTTGCTTGCTTCCGCCCCTCGATGACATGACAATGGCGGCCGTTGCCGAGGCGGCGGCGTAACGCCGTGGCGCCCCGGTTCCATCAGCGTGCGGGAGGCCGGCGATGCTCGAACGCTCCGAGTGGTACGATATCGCGCGGGATACCAACTGGACCCCCTCCTACGTCTCGCAGGAGGAGCTGTTTCCGCCCGAGATGGGCGATCCCTACGGCATTCCCACCGAGGAGTGGGAGACCTTCGACGAGCCCTACAAAGTTTCCTACCGCGAGTACGTGAACATCCAGCGCGAGAAGGATTCCGCCGCCTACTCGGTGAAGGCGGCGCTGGCGCGGTCGAAGTTCTACGACCAGGCCGACGAGGGCTGGGCCAGCGTGCTCAAGCTGCACTACGGTGCCGTCGCGCTGACCGAGTATCAGGCCTGCCAGTTCCAGGCGCGGATGTCGCGCTTCGGCCCGTCTCCGGCGATGCGCAACATGTCGGTCTACGGCATGCTCGACGAGCTGCGGCACACCCAGCTCCAGCTCTTCTTCCCGCACGAGCTGGTGCACCTGGACCGCCAGTACGACTGGGCCCATCAGGCCCAGCATTCCAAGAACTGGGCGGTGCTCGGCGGCCGCCACGCCATGGACGACATCATGATGACGCGGGACGCGATCACGTCGTCGGTGATGGTCTCCT
>JAPPKP010000363.1 GCA_028819955.1 Rhodospirillaceae bacterium
CGCCAAGCCGGGTCATGCACGGCTACGCCATGCTGGTGGACGAGATCAGGGCGGCGCTGGGCGGCGCGGTGCCCACCCATCTCTTCGTACAAGCCGGTGTCGGCGGGCTCGCGGCCGCGGTGATCGGCGCCTTCCGCCAGGATTGCGGCGCCGAAAGCCCGAAGGGCGTGGTGGTCGAGCCGACGAACGCCGACTGCCTCTACCAGAGCGCCGTCAACGGCAAGCCGAGCCCAGCCTCCGGCGATCTCGACACGGTGATGGCCTGCCTCGCCGCCGCCGAGGTCTCGCCGCTCGCCTGGCAGGTGCTCGCGCGAGGCGCCTTCGCCTTCATGGCGCTGGACGATGCCGGCGCCACCAACGCCATGCGCCGGGCCGCCGCGCCCGCTGCCGGCGACCCGCCGCTCGTGCTTGGCGAATCCGGCGCCGCCTCTCTCGGCGGGCTGATCGCCGCGGCCGGCGATGCAGGGGCGCGCGAGACGCTAGGGCTGAGCGAAGCCTCCCGGGTCCTGGTCATCGGCAGCGAGGGCGCGACCGACCCCGACATCTACCGCCAGATCGTCGGCCGCGACCCGGCCGCCGTCGCGGCGGGTTGAGCGCGCCCGCAACGCCGGGGCCACGCCGGCCATGACCGAAGGCCTCGACATCGAGACCAGACGCAGGCGGCTCCGCTATCGGTCGGCGCGCACCGGCACCAAGGAGACCGACCTCCTGGTCGGCGACGTCATCGCCCGGCTGGGCCACCGGCTCCCGCCCGACGAAGTGGCCCAGGCGGAGCGCCTGTTGACCGCGAGCGATGTCGATATCACCCACTGGATCAGCGGGCGGACGCCAGTGCCTGCGGAACACGACACGCCGTTCATGGCGCGGCTCAGGCGCGAGGCCATGAAGCGGCACAGCGATCGCCACCGTTGACCGCGCTCGTCCCCGACCGCTGCGTGCAGGCGCTCGCCGCGCCGGGCGAGACCACCCTCGGAGGCGTGCCCGAGGGCTTCGCGGCTGCGGTTCTGCTCCGACTGGCAGAAACGCAGGCCGCACCCGTCCTCTACATCGCCCGCGACGACGCAAGGCTCGCGCGGCTCTCCGCGATGCTCACCTTCTTCGATCCCGACTGTGCCCAGGTCACGATCCCGGCCTGGGATTGCCTGCCCTACGACCGGGTCTCGCCCCGCGCCGACATCGCGAGCCGGCGGCTCGCCGGCCTCGTCCGCCTGCTGGGCGACGGCGCGGCCCGGCCGAAGGTGGTGCTCACCACGGTCAATGCGGCGGTCCAGCGGGTGCCGCCCCGCACGATGCTGGCCGACGCCACCCTTCCGCTCGCGGCCGGTGCGTCGCTCGATATCGAGACGCTGCTGGGCTACCTGGAGCGCAACGGCTTCGTGCGCACCGGCACCGTGATGGAAGCCGGCGACCATGCCGTGCGCGGCGGCATCGTGGATATCTTCCCCCCCGACGCCGAGCGCCCGGTGCGGCTCGACTTCTTCGGCGATGTCATCGAGACCGTGCACTGGTTCGATCCCGTGTCGCAGCGCCGCGCGGAACCTGTCGGCGCGTTGCATCTCGTACCGGTCAGCGAGATCTTGCTGACACCGCAGTCGGTCGCTCGTTTCCGTGGCGCCTACCGTCGCACATTCGGGGCCGTGACCGGCGACGATCCGCTCTACGAAGCGGTCTCCGCCGGCAGGCGTTATCCCGGCATCGAGCACTGGCTGCCGATGTTCCACGAGACGCTGGAGACGCTCTTCGACTACGTGCCGGAGGGGCCGGTCCTGCTCGACCATCGTGTGCCTGAGGTGCGTGACGACCGCTTCGAGACGATTGCCGACTTTTACGGTGCGCGCGCCAACCCGCCCTCCTCTTCGATCGCGGACACCCCCTACCATCCCGTCCCGATCGACTTGCTGTTTCTCGATGCCGGCGAATGGGCACGGCTGCTTGCCGGACGCCCGGTCGTTCAGTGCTCGCCATTCGTCGAGACGGTGGGCGGAGCGGACGCAGGCGCGCGCGATGGACGCGACTTCGTCGCCGAGCGCGCGCAGCAGCACGGCGCGCTGTTCGAGACGGTCGGCGCGCACATCGACCGGCTGCAGGAAAGCGGCCTCAGAATCCTGATCGCGAGCGGCGGCGCCGGCAGCCGGGACCGGATGGTCAGACTGCTACGCGAGCACGGTGTGCACGGGATCGAGCCGGTCGCGGATTGGCGGGCGGCCTGCGCGCTGCCGCCGACCATCGCGGCCGCGGCGGTGCTGCCGCTGGAGCGGGGATTCGTTTCGGCGGGCCTCGCCGTGATCGCCGAGCAGGACATCCTCGGCGCCCGCTCGAGCCGGCCGGAGCGCCGGCGCCGGAAGCCCGCCGACGAATTCCTGGTCGATGTGGCGGCGCTCGCCGACGGCGATCTGGTCGTGCACGTCGACCACGGCATCGGCCGCTACGACGGCCTGGTCACGCTGGAGGTCGATCACGCGCCGCACGACTGCCTTCGCATCCTCTACGAAGGCGACGACCGCCTGTTTCTCCCGGTCGAGAACATCGACCTGCTCTCGCGCTACGGCTCGGCCGACCGTCCGGTTGCGCTGGACCGGCTGGGCGGGGCCGGCTGGCAGGCACGCAAGGCGCGGCTCAAGCAGCGCATCCGCGAGATGGCGGACCAGCTCATCGGGCTCGCGGCGGAGCGCGCGACCAGGCCCGCGCCGCAGCTCACGGCGCCGGGCACGCTCTACGACGCCTTCTGCTCGGGCTTCCCCTACGTCGAAACCGAGGATCAGGCGCGCGCCATCGACGAGGCGCTCGGCGATCTCGACGCAGGGCGGGCGATGGACCGCCTGATCTGCGGCGATGTCGGCTTCGGCAAGACCGAGGTGGCCCTGCGCGCCGCCTTCCATGCGGTCCACGCCGGCAAGCAGGTCGCCGTGCTGACGCCGACCACGCTGCTCTCCCGGCAGCACATGCAGACCTTCAAGGAGCGCTTCGCCCGGCTGCCGGTGCAGATCGCCCAGCTCTCGCGCCTCGTCCCGGCCAAGGAGCAGGCCGAGGCCAAGCGCGGCATCGCCGCCGGCACGGTCGACATCGTCATCGGCACTCATGCGCTTCTCGGCAAGCAGATCGCCTTCAACGATCTCGGCCTCGTCGTCGTGGACGAGGAGCAGCACTTCGGCGTCGCCCACAAGGAGCGCCTGAAGCAGCTCAAGGCCGAGGCCCACGTGCTGACCCTCACCGCGACGCCGATCCCCCGCACCCTGCAGATGGCGCTGAGCGGCGTGCGCGACATGAGCGTCATCGCGACCCCGCCGGTGGACCGGCTGGCCGTGCGCACCTTCATCCTGCCCTTCGACCCGGTGGTGGTGCGCGAGGCGTTGATGCGCGAGCACCTGCGGGGCGGACAGACGTTCTACGTGTGCCCGCGTATCGCCGACCTCGACGAAGTCGCCGAGCGCGTGCGCCGGCTGGTGCCCGAGGTGAAGCTCGCCGTCGCCCACGGCCGGCTCGCGGCGCGCGCGCTCGATACCATCATGGGCGACTTCTACGACGGCAAGTACGACGTGCTGGTCTCCACCGCGATCATCGAATCGGGGCTCGACCTGCAGCGCGTCAACACCATGATCGTGCATCGCGCAGACCGCTTCGGCCTCGCCCAGCTCTATCAGCTACGCGGGCGGATCGGGCGGGCGAAGCTGCGCGGCTACGCCTATCTCACCCTCCCGCCGGGGCACCGGCTCACCGACACCGCACACAAGCGGCTCCAGGTCATCCACCGGCTCGACGGCCTCGGCGCCGGCTTCAGCCTGGCGAGCCACGACCTCGACATCAGGGGCGCGGGCAACCTCCTGGGCGCCGAGCAGTCGGGCCATATCCGCGAGGTCGGGATCGAGCTCTACCAACACATGCTGGAGGAGGCGGTAGCAACCGCGCGCGCGGCCGCTGGCGGCGAGGCGCCGCCCGCCGAGCGCTGGTCGCCCACCATCAGTCTCGGCACCTCGGTGCTGATCCCCGAGAGCTACGTGCGCGATCTCGACGTGCGGCTCACCCTCTACCGCCGCGTCGCCGCGCTGGAGGACCAGGCCGGAATCGACGCCTTCATCGACGAGCTGACCGACCGGTTCGGCCCGCCGCCCGCATCGGTACAGCACCTGCTGGAGATCATGGCGATCAAGCAGCTCTGCCGAAAGACGGGCATCGAGCGCGTGGAGGCCGGGCCCAAGGGCGCGGTGCTGAGCTTCCGGGACGGCGGCTTCGGCGAGCCCGCGGCGCTGGTCCGCTATGTCTCCACCCCGGAAAACGAGGTGCGGCTCCGGCCCGACAACCGCCTCGTGGCAGTGCGGCGCTGGCCCGATACCGAGGCCCGGCTGGACGGCGTCCAGCGCATCTTGCGCGACCTCTGCGCCCTCGCCGGCGAGTCCCTGCCGCACTGACGCCCCGCCGTCCGAGACGCCTGACCGATTGCCAGGTGTCTATACATACGCTATACGTTCGTCTCCCGAGGTCATGCGTCCGCAACCTGCACGAGGGAGGCCATAGTGGCCCAGGTCAACTTCCGGATGTCCGAGGAGCGCCTCGCCTTCATCGACCGCGCGGCGGCGATCCGGGGTGTTACGCGAACCGAGTTCGTGCTGCGGTCGAGCGAGGCGGCGGCGATCGAGACTCTGAACGAGCGTCCGATCATCGCCCTCGACGATGAGGCCTGGGATGCGTTCGTCGCCGCGCTCGATGCGCCGGTGGCTCCCGATCCCGCGGTGAAGGAACGGTACGCGCGACGGCCGCAGTGGGACCGGTAGCGGCGCCGGAGCCGCTCGGACCCCGGCACGACGTCTCGCAATTCTCATCGGGCGTGCCTGCCCTCGACGCCTGGCTGCAGGGCAGGGCACGTGTCAACGAGGCCAAGGGCGGCGCCCGCACCTATGTCGCCTGCGACGGCGACCGCGTCGCCGGCTTCTACAGCCTGGCCGCGAGCGCCGTCGAGAAGCGGCGGCTCTCGTCGCGGGCTGGCCGCAACATGCCGGAGCCGGTCCCGGTCATCCTGTTGGGACAGCTTGCGGTGGACAGCGCCTACCAGGGCCGGCGACTCGGCTCCGATCTGCTGGTCGACGCCGCACGTCGGGCCCGCGCCGCGGCGGAGGTCATCGGCGCCCGCGCCGTCGTGGTGCAGGCCATCGACGAACGGGCAACGACGTTCTACCGACGGTTCGGTTTCCGTCCGTTCTCGGACCGCGAGCCCCTGATGCTGATCCTGCGGATGTCCGAGTTGGACGCGTTGTTGGACGGGTGAGCTGCGCGACCTCTGCGCCCTCGCCGAGAATTCGGCCTCGTGCTAACGTCGAGCCGTGATGACTGAGCGACTCGAAGAGGCGATTGCCAAAGTTCGGAAGCTCCCGCCCGATCGTCAGGATGAGGCGGCTGCGTTACTCTTGAGCATGGTTGACCAAGACTCCAACACGCTCCGGCTCACGCCGCAGCAGGCCACCGAGGTCCAGTGTCGCCTCGCTCAACCCACGGAGTACATCCCCCACGACGGGGTTCGGGCCTACAACAAATAAACATTCTCTACCGAGGATGACCGGTCGGCAGCCTACCCGCCGGCCAGCTCGTTGACCTTGGCTGCCATGATGAAATCGTTCTCGTGCAGGCCCTTGATCTTGTGCGTGTAGAACAGGACCGTGCAATAGCCCCAGCCGAAGGTGATGTCCGGGTGATGGCCCTCGTCCTCGGCCAGATCGCCCACCTTGTTCACCAGCGCTATCGACTCGGCGAAGTTGCCGAGCGAGAAGGTGCGGCGGATCTTGGTGGCGTCGTCGATCAGCTCCCATCCCGGCGTCTGGTCCAGAAACGTCCGTGCCTCGGCTTCGTCGAGCGGCGGAATGCCGCCCCGGCAGGGTTCGCAGGTCTTGCTGGTCAGGCTCATATCGTCCTCCGGTGGCGCGGGTGCCTCGCTCGGCCTCTCGGCCTTTGCTGTTGCGATGGCGGGAGAGGGCTGGAAAGATATTGGCCATACTACGCCAAGACTCCGGCTGACGAAGGGACTTCGTGAATGGCGCCGATGGACGCGGCCGTCGACGTCTCGCCCGAGCCGTATATCCCCGCCGCCGGCGAGGGAGCGGCGCCCAGGCGTGTCACCATCCTGGGCTCCACGGGCTCGATCGGCTGCAACACCATCGACCTGATCGCCCGCCACCCGGCGGCGTTCGAGGTCGAGGCGTTGACCGCCCAGCGCAGCGTGGATCGCCTCGCCGAGCAGGCCCGCGCGGTCGGCGCGAGGCAGGCCGTCATCGGCGATCCCACGCTCTACGGCGCGCTCAAGGAGGCGCTCGCGGGCACCGATACCCTCGCCGCCGCTGGACGCGACGCCCTGGTCGAGGCCGCCGCGGCGCCCACCGATTTCGTCATGGCCGGGATCGTCGGCGCAGCAGGGCTCAGGCCGACGCTCGCGGCCGCCGCGCAGGGCGCCGTCATCGGCCTCGCCAACAAGGAATGCCTGGTCTGCGCCGGCTCGCTCATGCTGGCCGAGGTCGAGCGCGGCGGCGCAACGCTGCTTCCGGTCGATTCGGAGCACAATGCGATCTACCAGGTGTTCGACTTCGAGCGTGCGGACAGCGTCGAGAAGATCGTGCTCACCGCCTCGGGCGGTCCGTTCCGCGAGGCGTCGGTGGAGACCATGGCGCAGGCCACGCCCGAACAGGCGGTGGCCCACCCCAACTGGGACATGGGCGCCAAGATCTCGGTGGATTCGGCAACCATGATGAACAAGGGCCTCGAGATGATCGAGGCTTTTCATCTGTTCCCGGTCGATGCGGAGCAGATCGAGGTGCTGGTGCATCCGCAATCGGTGATCCACAGCATGGTGGCCTACGAGGACGGCTCCGTGCTCGCGCAGCTCGGCACACCCGACATGCGCACGCCGATCGCCTACGCCCTTGCCTGGCCGGCCCGCATGGCGGCGCCCTCGCCGCGGCTCGACCTCGCGGCGCTCGGCCGCCTCACCTTCGAGCCGCCGGACGAGGTGCGCTTCCCGGCGCTTCGGCTGGCGCGAGAGGCGCTGACCCAAGGCGGCAGCGCCCCGATCGTGCTCAACGCTGCCAACGAGGTCGCCGTCGGCGGCTTTCTGGAGCGCCGCATCGGCTTCCTGGAGATCGCGCGAACGGTCGAGCGCTGCCTCGAACAGACCAACCATCGGGCCGTCACCGGGCTCGACGATGTCTACGAAATCGACGGCGCCGCAAGGGAGCGCGCCGAGCGGCTGCTGGCCGGTGACGCCTAGCGGCCGATGACGGCTTCCGCATCCGCGGCGGTGGAAACGGCAGGCGGCCAGGCGCCGGCCGCACGCGAGGAGAACATCCGTGCGCTGATCCGCGCGAACACGGAGAACTTCCCGGTCGGCTCCTTCCTGATCCCGCCCGACTGCCGGCCTCACGTCCATGCGTTCTATCTGTTCGCGCGCAAGGCCGACGACATCGCCGATTCACCGACCATCCCGGCAGCCGAGAAAGTGGCCCGGCTGCAAGCTGCCAGCGACGCCCTCGGCAAGGACGAGGCGGCGCTCCCCGACTGGGCCGTCCCCTATCACCGAAGCCTGATCGAGACCGGTTGCCCGGCGCAGAACGGGCGCGACCTGCTCTCCGCCTTCATCCAGGACGCGACCAAGCTGCGCTACGCCGACTGGGACGACCTGATGGACTATTGCCAGCGCTCTGCAGCGTCGGTCGGCCGCGTGATGATGGACATCCACGGCGAGAGCGGACACGCCGATATCGAGGGCTCGGACGCGCTTTGCAACGCTCTCCAGGTGCTCAATCATCTGCAGGACTGCGGTGAGGACTACCTCGCGCTCGACCGTGTGTACGTGCCTGAACCCTGGCTGCAAGAGGCCGGCGGCGGTGTCGAGATGCTCGCCGAGCGGCGGGCGGCGCCGGCGGTACGCCACGCCATCGACCGGTGCCTGGAAGGGACCGCGGACCTGCTCCGGCGGGCCGAGGCGATGCCGCGCTCGGTGCGCCGCCGGCGCTTTCGCTGGGAGTGCGCGGTGATCGTCAGGCTGGCCTGGGCGCTGCAGCGAAGGCTTGCGCATGGCGACCCCCTCGCCGGCCGAATCAGGGTGCCCAAGGTGAGCCGCGCCGGCCTCGCGCTGCGCGGCATCGTCGGCGCATGGTAAGTGCGGCGGTCAGCCTGCCGATCCCGGAGGCGCCCGACCCGAAGCGCTACGTCGCCAAGGTGACCCGCGCGTCCGGGAGCTCGTTCTTCCTGCCCATGATGCTGCTGCCGCGCGAGAAGCGGGAGGCGATGCTGGCCCTCTACGCCTTCTGCCGGGAGACCGACGACGTCGCGGACGAGATCGAGGACCCGGCGGAGTCGTGCGCGTTGATCGACGCATGGCGGGACGAAGTCCGGGCGCTCTACCGGGGCACACCGCGCCACCCGGTCACGAAGGCGCTCGCCGTCCCGGTCGAGCGTTTCGGGCTCGCCGAGAAGCACTTCATGGAAATTCTGGAGGGGTTCGAGATGGACGGCGGCGGCGCCATGCTACGGCCGACGCTGGCCGAGCTCGAACGCTATTGTCACTGCGTCGCCGGTTGTGTGGGTCTGCTCTCGGTCGAAATCTTCGGGTACCGGGCGCGAACCATCCCCACCTTCGCCGGCCACCTCGGCCAGGCCTTTCAGCTCACCAATATCCTTCGGGACGTGGCGGAGGACGCGAAGCGCGGCCGCATCTACCTGCCGCAAGAGTTGTTGGAAAAGCAGGGCCTCGCGGACATCAAGCCGGAGGCGATCGGGCGCACGCCGGGAGTGGAGAAGGTCTGTCGCTCTCTCGGCGGGATGGCGCGGCGGCACTTCGGCGCCGCGAGCGAGGCTATGCCGCGCTCGGAACGCCGCTCCATGCGGCCTGCCATCCTCATGCGCAGCGTCTACGAAGCCTATCTCGACCGCATCGAGCGGGCGGGCTTCCCGGTCGCGGGGCGACGCATCAGGTTCAGCGCGACGCAGAAGCTGCGCCTGGTCATGGGCGGGCTGTTGCGGACGATCTGACGCAACCGCCCTCCTCAGGTCCCGCCTGCGCGTCCGCTCAGTGCTTGCGGGCGGCAAGGGCACGACCCTATAACCGGCCGCGCGTGTTGATTGTTAGGGAAGCGCAGATGGTGCGCTTGCTGTGCTCGGGCCACGCCGCGCCCTTCACCACGACCTTGAACAGGAATGATCCCTATCGATGACCCTTGCCCTCGCCTTCCCCGCCATCGACCCGGTGGCCGTCGAAATCGGCCCCGTTGCGATCCGCTGGTACGCGCTGTCCTACGTCGTCGGCCTGCTGCTCGGCTGGCAGTACGTCCGCTATCTCGCCGGGAACTGCATCGAAGGCATGACCAAGCGCCACGCCGACGACCTGTTGGTGTTCGGCACCCTCGGCGTGGTGGTCGGCGGCAGGCTCGGTTACGTGCTGTTCTATCAACCGGGGTACTACTTCGAGAATCCCGGTGAGATTTTCGTGGTCTGGCAGGGCGGGATGTCCTTCCACGGCGGCGCGCTCGGGGTGATCGTCGTCGTGGTCCTCTACACCCGCATCATGAAGATCAGCCTGCTCTCCGTCGCCGATGCGGTTTGTGCGCAGGTGCCGATCGGCCTCTTCCTGGGC
>JAPPKP010000188.1 GCA_028819955.1 Rhodospirillaceae bacterium
CCTCTGGTCCTCGATGCCGAGGCCGCAGGCCACGGCGCCAGCACGCGAAACGCCGGCTATCTCGGCCGTCAGGTCTGGCACAAGTACGGCGACATGGTGCCGCAGCTCGGGCGCGCGCGGGCGGCTGAGGTCTGCCGCGCGGCGATCGCCGCCCACGACTTCGCGGCCTCCCTGATCGAGCGCGAGCAGATCGCCTGCTTCTATCGCGACACCGGGCGCTTTATCGCGGCGCCGTCCAAGCGCGTGTTCGACGGCCTCGCGCGGGACCTCGCCATGATGCAGGAGGACGGAGTCCCGGTCGACGCGGAGATGGTCGAGCCCGGCGAGGCACCGCCGGCCTACCGCAAGGGGCATTACCACGGCGGGCAGATTCTGCGCGGCAACGGCACGATCCACGCGGGCCTCTACCACGCGGGCCTGCTGGAGCGGGCTGCGCGAGACGGCGCGCGCATCGTCGGCCACTGCCCGGTGCAGGCCATCGAGCGCTCGGGCAGCGGATTCCGCGTGTCGACGCCGCGCGGCACGGTGCGGGCGGGCCACGTGATCGTCGCGACCAACGGGTACACGCCCAAGGCCGCCCAATGGCTGCGCCGCCGCGTGGTGCCGGTCGACGCCTTCATGATCGCGACCGAGCCGCTACCCGAAGATCGTGTCGAGCACATCGCGCCGGGCATGCGGCCGATGGTCGAGCACCGCTACTCGCCCTGCTGGATACGCCCCAACGAGGACTGCACGCGCATTCTCTTCGGCGGCCTCAGCGCCGAGCCGCCCGCCGACCTCGCGCAGAAGGCGCGCTATCTGCGCGATGCCATGGTGCAGATCGTGCCGGCGCTGGAAGGCGTGAAGATCAGCCATTGCTGGACCGGCAAGACCGCCTTCACCTTCGACATGTTGCCGCATACCGGGAGCCACGACGGCGTCGAGTACGCCATGGGCTGGTGCGGCTCCGGCGTGCCCATGGGCACCTATCTCGGCCACAAGACCGCGCTCCGGGTGCTGGGCGATCCTGAGGCCGCGAGCCCCTTCGACGGCCGGCCCTTCCCGACCTGGCCGTTCTACACCGGCCGCCCCTGGTTCCTGCCGCTCGCTGTGGCGTGGAACAAGCGCAAAGACCGCAAGCTGTTTAGGGGGTAGACTCCGGCTCCCACCATCCGCGCGCGGGCCGCAGCTCCGGGGCCGTTCACACGTATCCGACATGACCGACGACAGCGCCACGCCTGCGGCGAGAGGGCAGCGCCATCTCCTCCGACGGCTCTACGACTGGGCGATCGAGAGCGCCGGTACGCGCCGTGCCGTCTGGGTGCTGGCCGGGCTGTGCTACCTGCAGAGCCTGTTTCTGCCGGTGCCGCCGGACCTGCTGCTCATCCCCATGGTGCTGGCGAAGCGGGCCAAGGCGTGGTTCTTCGCCGGCATCGCCACGGTGTCGTCGGTCGGCGGCGGACTCACCGGCTACCTGATCGGCTACTTTCTCTACGACTGGCTGGGCGAGCCCTTGTTGGCTCTTTCAGGCCACGCCGGCGACCTGGAGACCTTCTACGAGTACAGGGACAAGTGGGGCGCCTGGTTCGTCGCCGCCGGCGCCTTGACGCCGCTGCCCTACAAGCTGGTCGCCGTCGCCAGCGGCGCCGCGAACCTCGACGTGGTCGCCTTCATCGCGGCGTCGCTCGTCGCCCGAGGCATGCGCTTCTACGTCGAGACGGCGATTCTCTGGTATCTGGGACCCAAGGCCCGTCGAATCCTCGAGCACCGCTACGGCGCGGCGGCGGCGATCGGGCTCGCCGTCCTCACCCTCGGCCTCATGGTGCTCATTCCGTTCATCACCTGACCGAGTGCGGGGAACGCGCAAGCACCGGCGCGCTCAGTTCTCCCCCGGCATCGCCCGCAGCAGCGCCTTGACCACAGCCGCCGCGTTGCCCGCCGCGAGGCCCAAAAAAACCTCCATCTGATTCGCGCCTTCGCCGCCGCCGGCCAGATCCGCGAGGCTGCGGACGGCGAGGAAGGGCACGTCGTTGGCATAGGCCACGTGGGCGACGGCAGCGCTCTCCATGTCCAGCACCCGCGCGCCGAAGGTCTCGAAGGCCCAGGTGCGGAAGGCCGCGTTGTCGATGAAAGCGCCGCCCGAGACGCCCGAGACGCCGATGACGATCTTCGGAGCCTTCTCGAGGCACCGGTCTTCCGCCGTGCAGCGGGCGAGCGTCACTTCGCTTGCTGCACTGCCGGCGCCGGCGAGCAATGCCTCGTCCACCGGGAACCAGAAACGGGTTTCGGGCGCCTCGGAACCGGGGCGGAGCACGGTGACCGAGCGCGGAAACATCATGCCGAAGTTCGCGTAGGGGTACTCGAAGAACGGCATCGTCGCCCAGCCGCCGTCCACCTCGCGGGCGAAGAGCATCTCCAGGTATTGCCCCCAGCGGTCCGCGATCACGACATCGCCGATGTTCAGCGCGGGGTCCACCCCGCCGGCGATGCCAGAGAACACGATGCGCTCGATGGCGAAATGATCGAGCGCAAGCTGCACCGTCATGGCCGCGTTGACGACGCTGATCCCGCTCAGGAAGAGCACCACGTCGCGCCCCTCCACGGTGCCGGTGGTGAAGTCGACGCCGTTGACCGATTGCGCCGCCGCGCCTTCCAACTCCCCCTGAAGGATCGCGAGCTCCGGCGCGAAGGCGGAGATCACGGCGATGCGCGGGGTCTCGTCCCGAATCGCGTGCGCGTCTGCCGGCGTGGTCGTTGCCAGCAGCAGTGCGGTGACGAGGCCGGCGATGGGGATGCGCAACGCGCGGGGCATGTACTCAAGTCGTGTCATCGTCGCGTGCTCCTCGCTGGAGGGATGCCGTTCGGGGCGTTGGGTCGGCGCGAGCGCGGTGCGATACCCGCCGGTCCGCCGGTCCGCAATCCTCCCGTGCCAACCGTGATGTGCCTCAGTCCTCGCGGGTGATCCGCCCCTCGATCTTCGGCGCGACGCTGCCGGCCGCAATGATGTGGTCGATCAGCTGGCCGGCCATCAGGCTGCCGGACGCGGAATCCACCACCACCTCGCCGGCCCTGAACACGCGATAGTCGTCGCCGCCGTTCGCCAGGAAGCTGTTGGTCGCAAGCGTGTAGGTGTTGCCGTCCTCCAGCGGCGCGCCGGCCACGGTGACGCTCGTCACCCGTTCGCCCGGCGGCCTGCGCGCATCGAAGCTGAAGGCGAGGCCCGAGACCTGCGGGAACCGGCCCGAGGGATTCTCGGCCCGGCTCACGCCGTTCTCGAGCGCTGCCCGCACCTGGGCGCCGGTGAGGCGAAGCACCACGGTCTTGTTGCCGAAGGGAAGCTCGGTCAGCACCATCTTGCGGGTGAGCTTGCTGCCGGGGGGATAGATCGTATCGCCGCGAATGCCGCCGCCGTTGGTGAGCGCGATGTCGGCGCCGGTCGCCTCGCGCATGGCGTCCGCCAGTAGATTGCCGAAGGCGGTCTCGGCCGATCCACGCAGGAACCCCAGGGTGCTGAGTTCCACCGCGGTCTCGCCGATCACCACGTCCAGGCTCTCGTCGAGGCTGGCCTGATAGTCGCCAACCTTGGCGGCCAGTATGGCATCGCCTTCGGTGTCCGCAGTCGAGCGGAGGCGGAATTCCGGGGTCCAGATCACCCTGGGCGCCCCACCGCGGCCTTCGATGCGGTCGATCGTGAGGGTCAGCACGCCGACGTGGCGGCCCTGGGAGCCCGCCTTCATCACCGCGTGCCGGCCGTCATGGTGCGCGATCAACAGATGGTCGTGGCCGCCGAGCACCACGTCGATCGTCCTGACCTGGCGCAGCAGCTCCAGGTCCGCGCTGAGCCCCTGATGGGTCAGCGCGATGACGATGTCGGCGCCCTCCGACTTCAAATCTTCGGCAAGCACTGCGCCTGCCTCCGCCTCGGGCGCGAAGGCGACATTGGGGCCGGGACTGGAGATGACGGGTGTCTCCGTCGTGACCAGGCCGAGGAAGCCGATCCGGTAGCCGTCCCTCTCCACCACCGTCGTTGCCCTGGTGCCGGGGAAGCCGCCGCCTGCGATGGTCACGTTGCCCGCGAGCCAGATGGTTTCCGACTCCGCGAGCCGCTCTCGCAGCACGTCCGGGCCGAAATCGAACTCGTGGTTGCCGAGCACCGCGACATCGAAGCCGACGGCGTTGGCGAGGTCGATCATGTGAGCGCCCTTGTCGATCCCGGAGAGCACGGAGGGCGAGATCATGTCGCCGCCGAAGGTGACCAGCGCGAGGCCGCCCTCGGCCTCCGCCCGCACGCGTTCTTCCGCGACCACGGCGGCGATCTTCGCGGCACCGCCCGCACCGCGGGTCCCCGCCATCTGGTCCCAGTCGTTCACGTGAACGAGCGTGAGCTGCAGAGGTGCGGCCAGAGCGGCGGGCACCGCCATCGCGCCCAACGTGATGGCGGCTACTGCGGCGAGCGTCAGGTTTCTCAAGCGGATTGCGCGCATTTCTCAGTCTCGCGAAGTCCGTCGTGGACAGGCGCCAAGGGTGACGCACCGGCTTGCCCCTGTCACGCTGCGGCTGTCGTCTGTTGACTGACTGCAGGCAATATGCTATCAAAATGTCGTCACTTAGGAGAGACGGTTCATGGGCAACGTGACGATCCGCAACCTCGACGATCGGGTGATCGACACGCTGAAGGCGCAGGCCAAGGCCAATCAGCGCTCGCTTGAGGCAGAGTTGCGCTTCGTGCTCAGCCAGGAGGTGAACCACCGCCTCCGCATAGCAGCCTTCAGGGAGCGCACGGCTCAACTCGTCAGCGAGACGGCGGATGTGCCCCAAACCGACAGTGTGGATCTTCTCCGGCAGGATCGCGATCGGTGAAACTCACCGTCGACGCCAGCGTCGTCGTCAAGTGGTACGTGTCGGAGACCCATTCGGAGGAAGCACGCTTGTTACTGGCGCACCGGCTCGAACGGTTCGCCCCCGACTTCGTGCTTGTCGAGCTCGCCAATATTTTCTGGAAGAAGGCGCGCCTGCACCAGATTGGCGATCCCAATACATATTTCCAGGAGCTACATCGAGTTCGCGAGGCAGTCGTCCTAAGTCCGAGCGCCGATTTGATCGGACGTGCCGCTCAGATCGCCGCGCAAATCGACCATCCAGTCTACGACTGCCTCTACATCGCGTGCGCCGAAGCAACGGGTTCGACGCTGATCACGGCGGATCGAAGGCTGAAAGATACGGTCGCGGATCACGCTCTGACTCTCGATGCTCAATTCATTGGAGGACAGGGGGTTGCGGACAACATCCGTACCGCCGCGACAGCCTTGGTCATCACGCACGATAAGGTCGCCGAGCTTGTTGCTGCCAATGACCTCCTAGACGCGACTGAGGAGAATGTTCGCGCTGCGCTCGTTGATGACGGAGTTGAGGCGGCTGGAATTGGACGCGAAGACCAATTGCGGATTCTCCACTCGCCCGCTGGAAAGCGATTGGAAGAACTCTTCCTCGAACTGAACGAGGAAGAGCGCATTGACTTGCTCGCCCTTGGATGGCTGGGCCAAGGATATTCTGGCACTGAATGGCAGCCTATATTCGAACGCGCCTGCAAGTTGATCGGCGTTCATGGTGATGACAAGTGGCGTTACGACACTAGCTTGGCTGTCTATTGGCGCGACGGCTACGAGCGCCTGACCGGGATTTCGCTCTGACGGTCGAGCCATGCCTCTCTTCCACACCCACATCGTCGTTGACTGGTCAGCACAGTCTTCGCCGAGTCCAAAGAGGCGTAGCAAGGATGCGATCTGGTGGGCCGTTGCGCGTATCGCCGGCGGAATCGAGGTGGAAGAGCCGGCGTACGTCCGCACCCGCCGCGAGGCGCTCGACCGCCTCGCTCGCTTGATCGCAGGCGAGCTGGACGCAGGCCGGCGGGTGCTGGTGGGCTTCGACTTTCCCTTCGGCTATCCGGCAGGCGTCGCCGAACATGTCACCGGCAAGGCGTCCGCCATGGCGCTCTGGGACTGGCTCGCCGCGCGAATCGAAGACGCGCCCGACAACGCCAACAACCGATACGACGTAGCGGCCGCCATCAACGACACCTATCCGGGCCTCGGTCCGTTCTGGGGCCGCCCGGCGGCGTGGCCGTACCCCACGATCCCGGAGCGGGCATCCGAGCGTACCGAGCGGAGCGCGCACCCGCCCGAGCGCCGCCTCTGCGACATCCGCGCCACCGGCGCCAAGACGGTCTGGCAGTTGGCCTATACCGGCTCCGTCGGCTCCCAGATGCTGCTGGGCCTGCCTGCGCTCAGGCGTCTGGTCGCGGACCCGCGCATCGCAGGCCGCGCGGCGATCTGGCCATTTCAGACCGGCCTGCAAACGCCCGACGCGCCGGCGGTGATCGCCGAGATCTATCCGTCCCTGCTCAGGACGGAGGTCCGCACGCGCCGGGGAAAAGACGAAATCCTCGACAGCGCCCAGGTGCGCGTGAACGCGGAGGCCTTCGCCCGGCTGGATGCGCGGGGCAAGCTTACGCCCCTCTTCGCCGGCGCTCCCGGTCTCACTGCCGACGAACGCCGGCTCATCGAGGCCGAGGAAGCCTGGATCCTGGGTCTCGGCCACCAGGACGCTTTGAAGGGGGCCCTCAACCCGCAATAGGGGGCGGAGCCGGCCGCGCCACGCCCTATCCCCAGAGCCGGCTGCTGGCCAGGTCCGCACCGGCCCGAAGCGCGCGAAGCTTCGCCCAGCAGATGTCCTCGGTCATCATCGCGTTGTCGGTGAAGACGGCGAAGCCGCAGTCCACGCCCGCGATCACGCGTTCGCGATCCCCCACCGCGTCCACCGCTCGCTAAGAAGCGGCTATCGCGTGGATAGTGAGTCGACTTTGCACTTTATTTGCAAATCATTATCATTTACTAAATTTCAGAAACCCTGCGCTCCGAATTGGTATTTCCCCGGACTGTAATATTGAATATGATATGGCGTTATATGAGCTTGTTCGAGCGTATCAATTGGTCAAACCACTCATTACCAATTTTATATTGGTCGGGCCAATCATTAAGATGTATAAGACATGTCGTTTGCATTATTACTTTTATTTCAGCTAGTTAGAGTGAGTGTTATGTCGTTCGTGGTATAGCTCTAGGCCAACAAAGCATATTGATTCGGCATATATTTTTTGTCATTTTTTGCTTGCTTCCGCTCTGCCTTATGCTCGCACGACTCGGAGAATTTGGCAGAGAGTCGCTAAAGTGTGTTCCCGATTTTCGAATCAACCGCCGGTTGTGAGGTGAGTGGCGCATGATTGAGCTCGGAGAGCCTGTCTCCTTTCAACACAGCGAATGTCCGAAAGTAACGGAAGGTGTCCGCTCCTGGCACGAGGAGATGCCTCGATGATTTGGACGTATTCCGTTCTCTTGGCCTGGCTTTCGGGCGTGTGCCTCGTTCTCGCGGCACTGCTGGTCTCGACAGCGGGCACGTAGGCTCACACCACCGTCTGCGGCAGCGCGCCCGGATTCCGATATTGGAACGCACACATAAACCATGAGGACTCGAGTGGCTTCTTTACCCCTGTCGTCTCACCACGGTCATGGTCTGCGCGCCTCCCTGGCGTTCGATCCGCTGCACGCCGTTCTCTCCCTGCGGCCCGGACAGCGCCGCGCAGACCATGACCGTGGTGAGACGTGCGGGTTCATGTCTCGACCTCGGGGACGAACAGTTCGGATTTACCTGGCGAGGTCGGCAGGTACGGCGGCGCGGATGCTTGCCCAGTCGGTTCGGGGAAGTCAATGTGAGCCGATGGAGGACGGCTGGGCGCCTACCCTTGCTCGAATCGGCAGAGGCTCGGGGGCGGCACCGCGCCGCCGGGCCCGTCGGCAACCACTCGCCGCCTGACAAAGCCGCGTCCGCGGCCCCGCTTACTCGGCAGCGTCGCGCATCGGCAGGTGCCGCAGGCACGCCGCGACGGTTTCCTCCAGCGAGCGCGCGGCGTCCATCGTCTCCCGCGTCTCGCGCCCATAGGGTGTCGAGTCGAGCAGCCTGAACATCTCCGCCGCGCCCTGGTGGAACCTGGGCGTGACGCCGGCCGATGCAAACGTCCTGGCGATTTCCTCCATCTCGCCGACCCAGCGGCCGGAGTCGGCGGGGAGGCGGGGAATCGTGGCGCGCATGTGCCGCATGACCGCGGGCAGGCTCTCGTCGATCTCGGCCCGCACGGTCTCGCCCACGCCCAGCGCCTCGGCGACGGTCATTGCCGCGGCGTGCAGCGTATTGGTGCCCTTGGTGATCGAGGCGTAGCACATCTTGACCGCCGAGGCGCGGCCGATCTCCGGGCCAACGTGGCGGACCGACATGCCTTTGCCCTCCAGAACGTCCATCAGGCCGGCGGCCTCTCCGCTGACATAGAATCGAGTCGGCGGTACACCGGGGCGGGGCGCCGGGCCGACGATTCCGCCGTCGATGAAGGGCGAGCCGGTGCCTTCGAACAGCGTGCCGATCGCGCGCGCCGTCTCCGGCGAGACCGCGTTGCAATCGGCGTAGGGCGGGGCGGAGCCTGAGCGCCGCATCGCCGCCGCAACATCGCGGGCCAGGCCCGCTGCGGCCTCCGGCGGCAGGATCGAGAGCACGATATCGGCCTCGGCGAGCAGCGAGTCCAGATCGGGCGCGAGGCGGAAGCCCAATCGCTCGGCGCGCGCCTGCGTCTCCTGGCTGCGGCCAGCCACGCAGGTGATCACGTCGTGACCGTGTTCCGTCAGTGCCGCGCCAACCCCGCCGCCCATGTCTCCGGGGCTCAAGATCCCGATTTTCCGTTGCCCCATCGTCGCCTCCACGCCCTGCTTCGCCGGCTCGGATTCGAGTCGCCGTCGCCCGACCCCGAGCACAAGTGAGGATAGCGAGGCCAGGGCAGCTCGGACAAAGATGCTAGCGTGAAGTCCTGATCGCGGTCATGGTCGGCGGGGCACCGGGTGGGGGTGGACGCTCTCCAGGCCCCGCGATAGTGTCGCGCCGCCGGCGGGAAAGGACCCCTTCATGCGACCATCCGGCCGCAGTCCAGACGAAATGCGCCAAGTCAAGCTCGAGGCGGGCGTGAACAGGCACGCCGAGGGCTCATGCCTGGTTCGCTTCGGCCATACTCATGTGCTCTGCACCGCGAGCGTGGAGGAGCGCGTGCCCCCCTTCCTTCGCAACCAGGGGCGGGGCTGGGTTACCGGCGAATACGGCATGCTGCCGCGCTCGACCGGCTCCCGCACGGCGCGCGAGGCTGCGCGTGGACGCCAGGGCGGCCGCACCCAGGAGATTCAGCGCCTGATCGGCCGCTCGCTCCGCGCCGTGACCGACCTCCAGGCGCTCGGCGAGCGCCAGATCACCCTCGACTGCGACGTGATCCAGGCCGACGGCGGCACCCGCACCGCCGCCATCACCGGCGCCTACGTGGCACTCCACGCGGCGCTCGAGGGACTCGTGGCGGGCGGCGCGATCGAGCGGCTGCCGTTCTCCGACCAGGTTGCTGCCGTGAGCTGCGGGATCGTGGCGGGCGAAGCGGTGCTCGACCTCGACTATGACG
>JAPPKP010000299.1 GCA_028819955.1 Rhodospirillaceae bacterium
GCTTCTCCAGCTTGTCGTAGCCGCCGGCCTCGATCAGGGAGATCTTCTGGCCGAGGCGCTTGCCCTCCTCGATGATCCCGTAGGCCGCGCCGACCCAGTAGGAGTCCACGAGGTGCGGGAAGGACACGCAGATGTGGTGCTTCGTGTCCACCTCATCGGGCATCAGCGGCACGTAGTCGACGATTTCGAGGTTCTGGTTGGCGGGATCGGTCCAGCATGCCGGATCGCCGTCCGTGCATGACGGGTTGTAGATCTCGACTTGCGCCGGCCACCAGACGCCGTCGTCCTCCGCCTGCACGTCGGACGCCGCAAAGCCGGTAAGAGCCATGCCCGCCGCGGCGGCGGCACCTAACGTAAGTTTCCACATGGTCGTCTCTCCCATTTGTCGTGGACCCGTATCGGCGAGGGCGCCGGTGAACTTCACCGGCGCCCACACAATCACGTCTCCGTGTGGAGGGCATATTACGGGCCAATGACGAAAGCGCAAATGCCCAATGCCCCCTTATGGCAGGTTAGTGGGCGGGAGCCCGCATGTCCTCCGTCACGACCGTGCCGTCCTCCACGATCAGCTCGTCGTCGAGCCAGAGCGAGCAGCCCTGCATCGGCAGGTCGAGGTGGCAGGGGGTGTCGTTCTCGCCGCCGAACTCGGTATCGGGGCCGAGCGAGAACAGCACGTTGCCGTAGTGCGCGCGGCCGTCCATGCCGATACCCGGCAGGTCGGGCCGCCAGATGCAGTGGTGGTTGAGCCCCCAGCCGATGTGCGAGACCGCATAGGCGCGCGGGTCGTTATAGCTCTCGATGAAGCTCCGCAGGTGGTCGGCGCGGGCGCCGCCCGAGATCTCCGTCACCATGCCGTCGCTGATGTCGAAGGCGATGCGCTCTCCGGTAAACTCGCGCAGCGGGAAGACGATGTCGTCCGCCTCCATCACCACCCGCCCGTTCACGCCGTTCTCGGCCGCGAGCGTGGCGAGGAAGCCCCCAGGCCAGTGATCCCAGCGGCCGGGCTCGGTGGTAAAGCCGTACTCCGTCAGGATGAACTTGTCGCCGAGCGTGTAGGTCACGTCCGTGCCGGCGTCGTTGGTGAAGCGCAGGCTCTGCGCCGCCTTCAGCCGCTGCTCGCCGGCCTCGACGCGCGTGCGCATCTCGGCGGTCGGGAACAGGCGTTCGAGAATCTCCACGGGCTCGACGATGAGCAGGATGCGCGAACCCGCCTCCTGCATCGCGATCTGCTCGTGGGAGAAGAGCAGGAGCATGTGGTCCACCACCATGTCGGCGTCCTTGCAGGTCTGCATCGCCTGCGGGTGCTTGCTCAGGGCGTTCTGCCCGATGTTGGCGATCCTGACCGCCGGGTCCTCCGCACCGTCAGACGGGAGGTGCACGTCCGCCACGTCGGCGCCCAGATCGCGCGCCGCAGCGAGCGACGCCTGCCTGTAGTCCCCCAGCTGGTCGCCCTCCGAGAGGACGGCGACCGTCTCCCCCGGCCCCACTTCGCAGAGCTCGAGGTTCTTCCGGAACAGCTCCGTCAGTCGTGTCTGGTCCTGCTGTGTGCCCATGAGTCCGGCTCCTATTCCGCCGCGCTCACCAGCGCGGTGTAGCCGCCGTCGCGCGGCTCCCTGTTGCGCGAGGCGCTCTCGCGCAGGGCGTCCTCACCGTCCCGGTGGCGCCTCGCGCGGGCCTCGTCGTCATCGCTCAACAGCTTGTCGAGATAGTAGTTGAGCAGGTGGTGGATGGCGCGCTCCAGCTTGACCGTCGGCCCCGGACGAAAGGCGCGCGAGCCGACCCCGTTCTGGAGCGATTCCAGCATCGCCCGGTCCTCGTTCGCGACCAACCGGATGAAGTCGGCGTAGATCCGGTTCTTCTCTTCGAAGGCCGGCTCGTCGAAGTAGGCGCCGGGCAGCTGCGTGTAGATGAAGATCCGGGTGGTGGCGTGGTCGATCGGCAGCGCCACCCAGGGCTGGATCAGGTCGTGCCGCCCGAAAATGTTCATGGTGGGCCGGATCCAGGTGGTGCAGGCGAACTTGTCCGTCACCTTGCCCTTGAGCCACGGCATGGTGTCGAAGAGCGTGACCCCCTTCGGCGCCATGGTGAAGCTCTCGTAGGCCGCGTTGTAGCCGTTCTTCTTCAGGTTGAAGCGGAAGTCGTTGACCGGGAAGTGCCCGCCGAAGGATTCCTTGTGGATAACCCCCACGTGGTACATGTCCATCAGGTTCTCGGGGATGAATTTCCAGTTGCACGGCACGTCGAACACGTACGTGTCCGACGTCCGCGTGTTCTCCGGTTGCAGGAACGTGGCGAACTCCCTGATCCCGTCTTCGTCCAGGTAGTCGGCGAGGCTCGGGCAGTCCGGGTCGAAGTTGACGAAGATGTAGCCGCCCCAGGTGTCGAGATTGACCCTGGGCAGCGCGCAGGTGGAGAAGTCGAAGCCCTCGACCTCCTTGGTGTGCGGCGCGCCCAGTAGCTTGCCCTCCAGGTCGTAGACCCAGGAGTGATAGGGGCAGCGGAAGCTCTTGAGGTTGCCTTCGCCGGTCGCGACCTCGACGCCCCGGTGCTGGCAGACGTTGCTGAAGGCGTTGAGGGCGCCGCTCGCGTCGCGGCAGACCAGCAGGGGCTCGCCGGCGATCCGCATGGCCCGGTAGTCGCCCTCGTTCTCGAACTCCTCCACGCGGCCGATGCAGAGCCACTCCTTCATGAAGATGGTATCGACCTCGTAGGCGAAGATCTCGGGCGACGTGTAGAGGAAGCCCGGCAGATGCCGCGCCTGCCCAAGGGCCCGGCGCGTCTTCCTGATCTCTTCGAGAATGCTCTCGTCGAGCGCGATGCTCCGCTGCTGCATCCCTCAACGTCCCCCCTGCTTGCCGAAGCAGGCAGTATAGCGGCCCGCCCGCGACGAGTCCGCAGGCTGCGATGCGCCTAGATCGGGCAGCGGGTCAGCAGGCGCCCCGCATCGTCGAAGCGGAGCGGCTCGGCCTCGCCCAGCACCTCACCCGCGCCGTTGAGCTCGGCGGCAAGCGGCGGTGAGACCAGAATCGTCTCGAGATGCAGGGTCGAACGGATCAGGCAGAGCCGCGCGTCCGCGCCGTCGAGATGCCATGAGGTGCCGACCGCGGCCTGCAGGGCCGCCTTGTCGGTGGCGAGCACGGCGGGGATCCGCACCCGTTCGGTGAAGGTCGCCGTGCAGGCGTTCATGTACATGGCGTAGAGGTCGAGGCTGTCGGCGACCGCCTTGGTCGTGTAGTCGGCGTTGCCGACGCCGAGTCCGTTGCCGTGGGTCTCCGGCGTCAATCCCAGCACCACCAGCTTGCTGATCACCGGCGCCGGTGGGTTGGGGCGCCCGCGGATGTCGAAGCGCGCGGTGACCGCCGGGTCCATGCCGGTGCCGGAGATGTTCTTGCCGAGCGTCTCCACCGCGAGCACGTCGATCTGCTCGAAGGGCAACCTGGGGATGCATCCCTTGGCGGTCTTCAGCAGGCGGGCGTCTGTCTCGTAGAAGTCCTCGGGCTCGGCCCCTTCGATCACCGCCGCCTCGCGCTCGGCATTCTCGACGATGGCGATGCCGTAGGCGACCGGGGCCTCGCGAATGGCGATGGCCGCCCATTCGGGCAGCACCTCCATGTAGCCACGCACGCCAAGGCGGTGCACGAAGCGCGCGCCTTCCGCCTTGCCGAGGCCGATGGCGACCATCTTGGTGAGCCCGCTCTCGACCTCCCGGTCGAAGGAGGTGTGGGACTTGACCCGGCCCACCACCAGCACCGCGTCGGCCTCGAAGGCGTGGCGGTCGAAATGGACCGGTATGCCCGCGCTGGTCTCTCCCAGCCGTACCACCTCCATGCTGGCCTCGATGGGGCAGCCCATGGCCTCTTCGGTGAAGCCGAGCTCGGCCAGCAGCGCCACCTGGCCCGACGCGACCGCGCCGGCGTGGCTGCCCATCGCGGGCACGATGAAGGGGTCGAGCCCGCGCTCCTTGAGCCAGGCGACCGCCGCCTTGACCACGGCGGGCTTGCTCTTGATGCCCCGGCTGCCGCAGGTGATCGCGACGCGGGCGCCGGCCGCGAGCGCATTGAGCCGGCGCGAGGCATCGAGCGCGGCGCGCGTGGCGGCGGCGACATCGGGGAGCGCCGGCACGTCGGGATGGCGCAGCGACACCGGCATCACCGGCGGCAGCGCCTCGTTCTCGAACTGCGGCAGCGCGATGGCGGGGAAGGTCGGGCTCGGCGTGTTCAGGCTCATGGCGTCACGATACACCAGATTCGTCCGCTAGAAGCGGACGATGGAGCGCCCGAAGATGCGGCCCGCCCTGAGGTCGTCGAGGGCTTCGTTCATCTGATCGAGGCTGTAGCTTTGCGTCACCAGCTTATCCATGGGGAACTTCCCCTCGCCGGAGAGGCGCAGGTACATGGGAAAGTCCTCGTCCGGTATGGACGAGCCGTGGCTGCCCCGGTACTGGCGCTGGTGAAAGACGAAGTGCTCCCCGTTGAGCTTGAACTCGGTCTGCGGCCAGCCGATCATCACCGCCATGCCGCCCAAGTTGTCGGCGCCCGGGCCGCCGCCGCGCACCATCTCGAGAATCTGCTCATGCGTGGGGACCGTCCCCACCGCATCGAAGGCGTAGTCGGCGCCCTTGCCGGTGATCTCCCAGACCGCTGCGATCGGATCGACCTCGCTGGCGTTGACCGTGTGGGTTGCCCCCCACTGCTTGGCGAACTCGAGCTTTTCGTCGTCCAGGTCCACGGCGATGACGGGGTAGGCCTGCAGCAGCGAAGCCATCTTGAGTGCGCACAGGCCGATCCCGCCGGCGCCCACCACGACCACGGATTCCTCGGTCCGCACCTTGGCGGTGTGCAGCACCGCCCCGCCGCCGGTAAGCACGGCGCAGCCGATGATGCTGCTCTCCGGGCTGGCGAGTTCGGGCTCAACCTTGACCGCGAGCTGGTCGCTGGCCAGGCAATGCTCGGTGAACGTGCCGATCGGGCCGCCGATCTGCTCGTTCTGATACGTTGTCCCGATCGGCGCGAGACCTTCGATGAACCCCCGGCCCGGGAAGCCCCCGCGGGGCACCCAGGTCGTGATCGCCCAGTCGCCCTCCTTCAGGTGGGTCACGTCCTTGCCCACGTGGGTGACCACGCCGACGCCCTCGTGGCCGAGCACGCAGGGACAATCCTCCCCGGGAATCAGGTTCAGCTCGTGAATCTGCGAGGCGCAGATGCCGCTCGCCGTCTGCTTGACGATGACCTGATTGGGGCCGGGCTCCGGCACGTCGATCTCGTCGATTGTCAGCGGCTCGCCGGGGGCGGTCATGATGGCGGATCGTGATTTCATCGCAGAACTCTCCGTGTCTCGGTTTGGCAGGCAGGGATGGCAGGCGGCATCGTCCGACGCAATCCCGTCAATGCAATGGCCCGGACGGGCGCTCGCTCGTAGGCGGCGCGGGTTGCGATTGGCCGGCAGGCCCGGCCTGGTGGTGGACCATGCGCCAGCCGTCCTGCTCACGGGCGAAGACGTTGGTCGCGATCAGCCGGCCCTGCTCCAGCACCTCGCGGCAGATCACGAAGGCGCTCGGGCCGAGCACGAAGGCCCGCGGCGCCTCGCAGCGGATCTGCGGCGCGCCTGCACCGCCCAGGATCGCGGCCCAGCTCTCCATCACCATGTCGCGACCGACCAGTGCGTCCCAGCCCGGATGGATGCAGGCGACCGGCGTCTCCCGCGCCCAGAGCGCATCCATGGCCGTGAGGTCGCGGGCACCGAAGGCCCGGTAGAACTCCTGATTGGCGGCGAGCACCGCGTCTTCCTCCGACATCGCCTGCTCCGGCATGGCCGCTCCTTTTCGCGCCGTTCAGCCGCGCAGCGCCTCATATTGAGCGGTATAGGCCTCGGGATCGACCGTCACGTCGATCAGCGTCGGCCCGCTGTGCGCGAACGCTTCCTCCAGCGCCGGCGCCAGGGCATCGGTGGCGCCCACGCTCCAGCCCCAGCAGCCGAGGCCCGCCGCGACCTTGGCATGGTCCATCGTGCCGAACCGCACCCCTCGGCTCTCCCGCTGCTGCCGCTGCTGTTTGATGTCGATGAGGGACAGCGCGGAATCGTTGAACACCACGACCGCGATCCGGCAGCCGAGGCGGGCGGCAGTCGCGAGCTCGGCGAGGCACATGTGCAGGCCGCCGTCGCCGGTCATGGCGATCACCGGGCACGCCGGCTCCTCCAGCGCGGACGCGATGGCCGCCGGCAGCGCGAAGCCCATGGTGGAAAGCCCGTTCGACTTGAGGACGTCGTTGGGCTCGTCGGCCTGCCAGAGGCCCATGGCCGAGAACATGTGCGCGCCCGAATCGACGGTAAGGCGCGCCCGCGCCGGCGCCGCGTGGCGCACCGCGCTCACCACGTCCTCGGCCGTGCGCCGACCCAGGCCGACCATCGCGAAGCCCGCGCGAAGCCGGCTGCGTAGCGCGGCGATCTCGAGCTCCGACCAGCCCACCGGCTGCGCGTCTTCCACGAGCGCCACGGCGGAGCGGTCGAGGGGGCCGGTCAGCGTCGCCGCCGGCATCGCCGGATAGTCGTAGCCCGCATGGGCCGCCAGCGCGAGGATCGGCCCCTCGAAGCGCCAGGGGCCGGGGAGCAGCTCGATCGGATCGAGGCCGAAGAGGATCAGCAGGTCGGCCCGGTCGAGGCAGCGCGCGTCGGCGGAAGCGCCCGTGAAGCACCCGACCGTCAGCGGGTCGGCGTCCGCGATCGCGCCCTTGGCCTTGTAGGTGGTCATCACCGGGCAGCCCAGCGATTGCACCAGCACCCTGAGCGCCGCGCTCGCCGGCCGGCCGCGCGCCTCCATGCCGGCGACGATGAGCGGGCGCCGAGCCTGCGCGAGCAGCCCGCGCGCCTCGGCCAGCGCGACCAGGTCGAAGTCCTTGGGCGCTTTCTTCGTCGTCTTTCGCCTCTTGGCCTCGGGCGCGGCGGCGCCCGTGGCGGGCGCGGTGGCCGCCGCCGTCGTGAGATCGAGCTGCACCGGTCCCGCCGGGTGGGCCATGGCTGTGTCGAGCAGCTGGTCGATCCCGTTCGTCCCGTCGCCCGGTTCAGGCCTCGCATAGCCCTTGACCAGCGGCGCGAAGAGGGCGCGCTGGTCGAAGCGCTGGTGCAGGGCGTGGTGGCCCGGCGCCGCCTCCGCCAGCGCATCGGTAATGAGCAGCACGGGCGCGCGCTCCAGCGCGGCGTAGGCGATGCCGTTGACGGCGCTGGCCGCGCCGGGGCCCACGCCCGTCACCACCACGCCGGGCGCACCGCCAAGCTCGGCGGTGACCGCCGCCATCAGCGTGGCGGAGGTCTCGCCGTGGGTGAGCACGAAGTCGATTCCGTCCGCAGCGAACGCGTCGATGACATCGAGGCTGCTGGCCCCGCCCGGCACGCCGAAGGCGCGGCGCACGCCGCGCTCCCGGCACGCCGCCGCGAGTCCCTGGGCCAGCGTCTCGGCCATGCCACCCGCCGCCGTTACCCCTCGGGGTGCGCCCTCAGGGGATCAGCACTGCGCGCCCCTTGACCGTCCCGGCGTGGAGGTCGTGCAGCGCCTGGTTGGCCTCGGCGAGCGCGTATTCGCGGGTGGCGAGCGTCACCAGCCCCCGGTCGGCAAGCGCCATCAGCTCCACCAGCTCGGCGTAGGTGCCGACCAGGTTGCCGACGATTGTCTTCTCCGAGACGATCATGTCGATCGCCGGGATCTGGACCCGTCCGCCGTAGCCAACGATGTAATAGAAGCCGTCGTTGCGGGTCATGGCGAGGCCCTTGTCGATGGCATCGCCCTCGCCGACGAAGTCGATCACCGCCTCGGCGCCGTGTCCGCCGGTGAGCGCGAGCACCTCGTCGACCGCGCCGTCACCCGCCCGCACCACGTGGTGGGCGCCGCATTCCCTGGCGAGGCCGAGCGCGAGGTCGGACTGGTCGAGCACGATGATCTCGGCCGCGCACAGCGCAGCCAGCGACTGGATGCCTATATGGCCGAGCCCGCCCGCGCCGATAATCACGGCGTACTCGCCCGGCACCAGATGAGCGGCGGCCTTCTTGGCGACACGATAGGCGGTGAGGCCTGCGTCGGTGTAAGGCGCCACGTCCTTGGGCGCGAGGCTCTGGGGCAGCTTGATCAGGGCACGCTCCCCAGTCAGCAGGTAGTCGGCATAGCCGCCCGCCGCGTTGATGCCGGGGAAGCTGCTCTCGCCCGCGTGCATGTCGTTGCCGCGCCGGCAGGCGAGACAATAGCCGCTGGTCACCAACGGGTGGCAGATCACAGGGTCGCCGACCTCGACGCTCTCGACGCCCGAGCCGACCTCCTCCACCCAGCCCGCGTTCTCGTGCCCCATGATGTGGGGGAAGGCGACATCCACGTGCCCCTTCCACACACCTTCGATGATGTGCAGGTCGGTGCGGCAGACGCCCGCGCCGCCGATGCGCACCACCACGTCAGTGGGCTTCGTGATCTTGGGATCGTCCACGTCCTCGTAGGTCACGAATTCGGGGCTGTCGAGAGCCTCGTCGTAGCCGTGGAGCGTCGCTGCCTTCATGGGTTCCTCCAGTGATGGGTTCAGTTCAAGCGCTGCCCGGTCTCCGGGTCGAACAGGTGCACGGCACCGGCGCGGGGGGCAAGCGCCAGCGTCTCGCCTTCGTGGACCGCCGTGTAGCGCGGCAGGCGGACCGTGAGTTCCTGGCTTTCTTCGGTGGTGCAGAAGACCAGCGTGTCCGCCCCCATGGGCTCGACCAGGGTGACCTCTGCCCGCAGCCTGCCCCGGTCGGCTGCGCCGTCGGGCAGCAGGTCCTCGGGTCGGATGCCGATGGTAACCGCGCCGCTCGCCGCGCCGGCCGCGGCAGTCTCGGTCTCGCCGATACGCACGATGCCGTCCGCCGCCATGCCTTGCAGGAAGTTCATGGCCGGCGAGCCGATGAAGCCCGCCACGAACTCGTTGACCGGCCGCTCGTAGAGCTCGTCCGGCTCACCGATCTGCTCGATCCGCCCGTCGCGCAGCACCACCACGCGGTCCGCCAGCGTCATGGCCTCGACCTGGTCGTGGGTGACGTAGACCGACGTGCGCCGCATCTCCTGATGCAGCCGCTTGATCACGGTGCGCAGGCGCACGCGCAGCTCGGCGTCCAGGTTGGAGAGCGGCTCGTCGAACAGGAAGATGCGCGGATCCCGCACCAGCGCCCGGCCGATGGCGACCCGCTGGCGTTGGCCGCCCGACATCTGGCGCGGCCGACGCCTCAGCAGCTCGGTGATCTCCAGCCGCTCGGCGACCTCGCGCACCTTGCGGTCCACGGTCTTGCGGTCGACGCCGCGAATGCGCTGGTTGAAGGCGAGATTGTCGAACACGTTCATGTGCGGATAGAGCGCGTGGCTTTGGAACACCATCGCCACGTCGCGGTCCTTGGGCGCGATGCCGGCCATGTCCCGGCCGTCGATGGCAACGGAGCCCTCGCTCTGGCGCTCCAGCCCGGCGACGATCCTGAGCAGCGTGGACTTGC
>JAPPKP010000407.1 GCA_028819955.1 Rhodospirillaceae bacterium
CGCCGCCGGCTGCAATGCAGACCGCGAGCGTCCCCCACACCCCGGCGAAGAGGTGCGCCGGAACCGCGCCGACCACATCGTCCACCTTGACGATCTCCAGGAGCTTCACACCTAGGACGACGATGGCCCCGCCGATCGCGCCGATGATGACCGCGAAATAGTGATCGACGATGTCGGGTCCCGCCGTGATCGCCACCAGGCCGGCGATAGCGCCGTTCAGGCTGGTGACCAGGTCGACACGCCCCATGATCGGCCGCGAGAGCGAGATCGCAGCAAGCACGCCGGCCGCCGCCGCGAGGTTGGTGTTGGCCAGGATGTTGCTCAGCGCCACCGCGTCGATGGCACCGCTCAGCGCCAGTTGCGAACCGCCGTTGAAACCGAACCAGCCGAGCCAGAGGATGAACACGCCGAGCGTCACCGCCGGCACGTTCGAGGGCGGCGTGGTCTTGACGCTGCCGTCCTCGCGGAACTTGCCCTTCCGCGCGCCGACGATGAGGGCACCGGCCAGCGCCGCCCAGCCGCCGGTCGAATGCACGATCGTGGACCCGGCGAAATCCTGGAACCCCATCTCGGACAGCCAGCCGCCGCCCCAGGTCCAGGACCCGATCACCGGATAGATGAAGGCGGTCAGCAGCGCGATGAAGATGAAGAACGACCAGAGCTTCACGCGTTCGGCCAGGGTGCCCGAGACGATCGAGGCGGTGGTTGCCACGAACACCATCTGGAAGAACCAGTCGGACATGGTGGAATAGCCGTTGCCTATGACGGCCTCGGCCGCGGCTTCGTCGCCGCCGAGCAAAGCGATCTCGTCGCCAGTCGTCGAGTACGGCAACGCGAACGAGCCCACCCAGCTCCCCACGTCGACGTACATCAGGTTGTAGCCGACCAGGTAGTAGGTGAGGCCGGCGATGGAGTAGAGGCCGATGTTCTTCAGGCAGATGACCGAGGCGTTCTTGGTGCGGACCGAGCCGGACTCCAGCATGGTGAAGCCGGCGCACATCCACATCACCAGCGCGCCCCAGATGAGGAACGAGAAGCTGTTGAGGATGAACTGCGTCTCGGCTGTCACCGCGGCGTATGCCTGCGGCACCACGAACACCAGCGAGACCGTGAACATGAGGACCAGACCGATAGTCCTCCAGCGGGATCTTCCGGCGAATCTGAAGGGTGCGAGGCCTAGGCGAGAGAAGCCCGGCAGCGTTCCACGCGTAGCTCTCCAATCGTGCCGCATCGCTTGATCCCTGCCCCTTGGTTCACACTTTTTTCGAACCATGACCACGTTCGCCAGGGCTGTCAAATGTGCTCGCAAACAGTCGTCGAACCCGTCTGAAGTAACGCCCATAATGTCTTGATGTAGAGAATTTTCTCGTAAGAGCAGCATGGCGCGTGCTGCTGGCCTCGCCCGCTCCTGTACCGCTCGAGTCGTCATCTGCTCATAGAGTCAGTCCTCGGAGCACGCCGGGCAGCGATTCGCTCAGGTCCTCGGCGATCAGACCGGGGCCGAACGCGGCCGCCGCGGCGCCGTGCAGCCACACCCCTGCGGCCGCCGCTTCGAAAGCCGGCATTCCCTGCGCCAGCAGGCCGAGGATGAACCCAGCCAGGACATCGCCCGAGCCCGCCGTCGCCAGGGCGGGCGGCGCATTGGCGTTGATTGCCGCGCGGCCGTCGGGCGCCGCGATCACGCTGTCGGCGCCCTTCAGGACCACCGCGGCCCCGCTTTCGGCCGCCGCGGCACGGGCACGCGAGAGCTTGTCGCCCTCGTGGGCGAAGAGGCGCCGGTACTCACCCTCATGCGGGGTCAGCACCGCATCGGGCCCGAGCACCGCGAACAGCGTTGTCGGCTCGTCCTGAAATGCCGTGAGCGCGTCGGCGTCCAGCACGCAGCGCTTGCCCGCGCCGAGCGACTGCAGCGCCCTTGCGCGGGTCGCGGGACTCACACCGCAGCCGGGGCCGATCAGCAGCGCGTTGCGGCGCGCGTCGGCGAGCGCCGTCCCGAGATCGTCGAGGGAAGCAACCATGACGGCGGTCAACTGAGCGGCATAGACGGGCAGCGCCGCCTCGGGTGCGTGGACCGTGACCAGCCCGGCGCCGATGCGGAGCGCCGCGCGGGCGGCGAGCCGCGCCGCGCCGGAATGCGTGCCGTCGCCACCCACCACGAGCGCATGGCCGCGGCTGTACTTGTGATCGGCCGCTTCAGGGCCGGGCAGCAGCCCCTGCCAAAGCGCCGGCGCGTTCTCGTAAACCCGGAGCTTGAGTTCGTCGATCGCCGACTCTGGAATACCGATGTCGGCGACCACTACTTCGCCGGCATGCTCGCGCCCCGGCAACAGCAGGTGCCCGTACTTACGCCGGCCGAAGGTCACGGTCAGCGCCGCCTCGAAGGATCCGCCCAGGGCCTCACCAGTATCGCCGTGGACGCCGCTCGGCACGTCGACCGCGACGCAGGCGAGTCCCTGCGCCGCGCATGCCTCGGCGAGCGCCAACGGCACACCCTCCAACGGCCTCGCCAGCCCGGCGCCGAACAACGCATCGACCACCAGCGGCTCACCCTCGAGCAGTGCCGGATCGAGCGGTTCGACCGGGTGCTCCCAACGCTCCGCCATCGCCGCAGCGTCGCCCTCGAGGCGCTCACGCGCGCCCAGAAGCCCGAGTCGCACCGGCCAGCCGGCCTCCGCCAGCAATCGCGCCACGACGAAGCCGTCGCCGCCGTTGTTGCCGGGGCCGCAGAGCACCGCCACGGGCCGGGGCGCCCAGCGCCGCACGATCGCCTGCGCGACCGCCCGGCCGGCGTTCTCCATTAGAGTGAGTCCCGGCGTGCCCGCACGTGCCGCTGCCGCGTCGGCCGCGTACATCTCGGCAACGGAAAAGAGCGCGAGAGCGCCGGCGTCACTCATTCCGGGTCGGTGTGGAGCAGATCGACCCGCATCGGTTGCACGAAGGCGTAATCGCCGGCGTCCGTGCGGCCGGCCTCGAAGAGGCGCTTCACTGTCTCGCTCCGCACCGCGTCGGCGCCGTAGCTGTTGTAGGTGAGGCCCGAGAAGAGACCGACGAACTCGCCGTGACTCTCGAAGCGCCGCTCGATCTCGTAGTGGACCTCCCGCGCGCGGGCAAAGAGCGGTGCCGACTCGCACACCGCCTCGCGCGCCTGGGCGCGGACCTCGGTTTCGTCGTGGAAGGGCTTGATGACGGCCGAGAACGGCCCTTCCATCACCGGCTCCATCACGTAGAGGAATCCGCCCGGCGCGAGCACGCGGCGTGCCTCGGCGAGCGCGGGGCGCATGGCGGCGTGCGGCACGTGGTGCAGGGAGCGCCCGAAGATCACCCCGTCGACCGTGCCGTCGGCCGCCGGAAGCGATTCGGCCCGCCCCTCGGCGAAGGTCACGCCCTCGGTCTCCGGCGCCGCGCGGTTGCGCTCGGCCTGGACCGGGTCCGGCTCGACGCCGAGCACCGTGGCGCCGCGCTCGGCCAGCGAACGGGCCAGCGCGCCGCCGCCGCAGCCCGCGTCGATCAGTGAGCGCCCGCTGACCTGCACGAGCCGGTCCAGCACTGCCAGATCGGTGCTCGCGCCCCAGCGTTCGACGGTCCCGGGCATGGCGCGAGCATAGCCGCCACCCCGCCGCCGGGCCAGCGTCGAACTCTGTCGGCTGCCATGGAAGCTGCGCAATCATACCGATTCTGATATGAAGCCCGTTGAGCATGTGCGCCCGCCAGTCATCGAACGGGCAAGTCAGTCCAGAGTTGCCGCATGGTTGCCCACGTCGAGACCGTCGCCTTCCAGGGCATCGAGGCGCTGCCGGTCGACGTGCAGGTGCATATCGGCGCAGGCATGCCGGCGTTTACGGTGGTGGGACTCCCCGACAAGGCGGTAGCGGAGAGCCGGGAGCGGGTGCGGGGCGCGCTCGCGGGCCTTGGTCTGGCGCTGCCGCTGAGGCGGATCACGGTGAACCTTGCGCCGGCGGACATGCAGAAGGAAGGCAGCCACTTCGATCTTCCCATCGCGCTCAGCCTGCTGGTAGCGATGGAGGTGCTGGCGCCGGACGATCTTGCAACCTATGTCGCGCTCGGCGAGCTCGGCCTCGATGGCGCGCTGATACCGGTCACAGGCGTGCTGCCCGCCGCCATCGGCGCCAATGCGCGCGAGCGCGGCCTGATCTGCCCGGCCACCAACGGCGCCGAGGCCGCCTGGGCCGGCGGCGGTGAGGTCGTGGCGCCCGCCGACCTCCTGGCGCTCATCAATCACTTCAAGGGCACGCAAATGCTGGCGCCACCGAAGTCGGTGGCGTTCGCACAATCCCCGCACTACCCCGACTTGCGCGACATCAAGGGGCAGGAGACCGCCAAGCGCGCCCTGGAGCTTGCCGCCGCCGGCGGCCACAACCTGCTGATGATCGGCCCGCCGGGCACCGGCAAGTCGATGCTGGCATCGCGCCTGCCCGGCATTTTGCCGCCGCTCGCGCCCGAGGAGGCGTTGAGCGTGAGCATGATCGCCTCGGTTGCGGGTCTCCTGGGAGACAACGGGCTCACCCGCAGCCGGCCCTTCCGCGACCCGCACCATTCGGCCTCGATGGCGGCAATGGTGGGCGGCGGTGTCCGCGCCCGCCCCGGCGAGGTCTCGCTCGCCCACCTCGGCGTTCTGTTCCTGGACGAGCTGCCCGAGTTTCCCCGCCCGGTGCTCGACGCGCTGCGCCAGCCCATTGAGAGTGGCGCGGTTGCGGTGGCGCGCGTCAACGCCCACGTGCGCTACCCCGCGCGCTTCCAGCTCGTCGCCGCGATGAACCCGTGCCGCTGCGGTTACCTGTCGGACCCCGCTCGCGCCTGTACCCGCGCGCCCCGCTGCGCGCAGGACTATCAGGTGCGCATATCGGGCCCGCTCTACGACCGCATCGACCTCCACGTGGACGTGCCGGAGCTCTCCGCCGCCGACCTCACGCTGCCGCCGCCTGCCGAGGGTTCGTCCGAGGTCGCGGCCCGGGTCGAGGCCGCCCGCGCGGCCCAGCGGGCGCGCTTCCACGCATTGGGCGCGCCGCCCGACGTCCGCACCAATGCGGAGGCCGAGGGCGAGCTGCTCACCCGAATCGCCACGCCGGACGAGAGCGGACGGGAGCTTCTCGCGGATGCGACCGATCGGCTCAGGCTCTCGGCCCGCGGCCACCACCGTGTGCTCAAGGTTGCGCGCACGATCGCGGATCTCGCCGGTGCAGAGACCGTTGCACGCCGGCATATCGCCGAGGCGCTCTCCTACCGCCGCATCGGCCCCTACGGATAACCGACCGCCGAGCGCGCCGCTCCGGGCCGGCCGCGATCAGGCCTTGGCGATCATGCGCCCGAGGCGCCGGCCGCCGCAGATGTGAACGTGGAAGTGCGGCACTTCCTGGCCGCCGTTCAAGCCGGTGTTGGCGATGGTGCGGAAGCCGTCCGTCTCGAGCCCCAGCGAGCGGGCGATCTCGCCCACCGTCTTGAAGAAGCGCCCGACCTCCTCGGCCGAGGCCTCCTGCGTGAAGTCGTCGAGCGAGATGTAGGCGCCCTTTGGGATCACCAGCACGTGCACCGGCGCCTGCGGCGCGATGTCGCGAAAGGCGAGCACCGCGTCGTCCTCGTAGACGGTATCGTTCGGAATCTCACCACGCAGAATTTTGGCGAAGATGTTGTCGTCGTCGTAGCTCATTTCTTGTCCCCGGACTCGCGTTTGTTCGCTTCGCGCGCGAGTCCGGAGACGCCGCGCCTCTTCGTGAGTTCGCCGAACACCTCGGCCGGCTTCACGCCCGCCGCCGACCACAGGACCAGAAGGTGGAACAGCAGGTCCGCGCTCTCGGAGACGACGCCCTTCTTGTCGCCGAGGGCGCCGGCAAGCGCCACCTCGACGCCCTCCTCCCCCACCTTCTTCGCCACGTGCTCCTGGCCGCGCGCGAAGGTCCGTGCGACATAGGAAGTCTCCGGGTCACCGCCCTTGCGTTTCTCGATGACGCCGTACAGCTCTTCGATGATGCTGCCGGCCTGTGCGCCCTTCATCCTGCCGCCCCGTTTCGCTCCGCGCGTTGGGTATCAGAATTCACCGGCGCCGTCATGGCCGCACGGGGATGCCGGCTGCACGCATGTGCGCCTTTGCCTCGCCGATCGAATGCTCGCCGAAATGGAAGATGGAGGCCGCCAGCACGGCCGTCGCGTGGCCGTCGCGGATACCCTCCACCAGATGATCGAGCGTGCCGACGCCGCCCGACGCGATGACCGGAATCGTGACCGCGTCGGCCACGGCGCGCGTCAGTTCGAGATCGAAGCCTGCGCGGGTGCCGTCGCGATCCATCGAGGTCAGCAGGATTTCCCCCGCTCCGGCGTCCGCCATGCGCCGGGCCCACCCGATGGCCTCGATCCCCGTCGGCTTGCGCCCGCCGTGGGTGAAGATCTCGAAGCCGCCCGCGACCCGCTTGGCGTCGATGGCGACGACGATGCACTGGGTGCCGAACTTCTCCGCCGCCTCTGCGACGAAGGCGGGGTTGTGCACGGCGGCGGTGTTGATCGAGACCTTGTCGGCGCCTGCCAGCAGCAGCGCGCGGACATCCTCGATGGCGCGCACGCCGCCGCCCACGGTGAGCGGCATGAAGCAGACTTCGGCGGTGCCGGCGACGACGTCGTAGATCGTGTCGCGCTGCTCGTGGGAGGCGGTGATATCGAGGAAGCAGAGCTCGTCCGCCCCCTGCTCGTCGTAAATCCTGGCCTGCTCCACCGGATCGCCCGCATCCACCAGATCGACGAAATTCACGCCCTTGACCACCCGCCCGGCGTGGACGTCGAGGCACGGGATGACGCGCATCTTCAGCATGGCGCGGGAGCGCGACCGGCGCGTTCAGGCGGCAAGCAAGGCCAGCGCTTGCGCCGGGTCGATGCGGCCGTCGTAGAGAGCCCGGCCGCAGATCACGCCGCAGACCCCGTCCGCCTCGTATGGCTTGAGCGCTTCGAGGTCGGTGTGGGAGGCGACGCCGCCTGAGGCGATCACCGGCGTCTCCAGCGCCCGCGCCAGCGCTCCGGTCGCCGTCGAGTTGACACCCTCCAGCGCCCCGTCGCGCGCGATGTCGGTGTGGATGATCGCGGCGGCTCCGGCGTCTTCGAAGCGCCGCGCCAGCTCCAGCGCCTCCATGTCGACCGTCTCGGCCCAGCCTTCCACCGCGACCCGCCCGTCGCGCGCGTCGATGCCGACCGCGATCCGGCCGGGGAAGGCCCGGCAGGCATCGCGCACCAGGTCGGGATCGCGGACCGCCACGGTGCCGAGGATCACCCGGCGCACTCCGCGCGCGAGCCAGGCCTCGATGGTCGCCATATCCCTGATGCCGCCGCCGAGCTGGACCGGGAGATCGACCGCCTCAAGGATCGCACCGACTGCATCGGCGTTGACCGGCTTGCCCGCGAAGGCGCCGTCCAGATCGACGACGTGAAGCCAGGCGAATCCCGCGGCGGCAAAGGCCCGCGCCTGCGCCGGGGGGTCGTCGGAGAAGACCGTGGCCCGCGCCATGTCGCCCTGCACGAGCCTGACGCAGGCGCCCCCCTTGAGGTCGATCGCAGGGAAGAGGATCACGGCGCCGAGTCCGGCGGCCGGTCCGTCAGATCGGTCAGGTCCTTGCAGTAGTAGTGGCCGGCGATCGCTTCGCCGTCCACGAACGCATACTTGGGATGCGTGCCCCAGCGCTCGAAACCGAGCGACTCGTAGAGCGCGATGGCGGCCTCCTGGGTCTCGCGCACGCTCAGGTTCACCACCTTGTAGCCGCGTGCGCGCGCTTCCGCCTCGGCCGCCTCCAGCAGCCTCCGGGCGAGGCCGTGCCCGCGCGCCCAGGGCGCCACGAAGTGGGTGTCGATGAGGCAGGAGAGGCGCCAGGCCTCCTTCTGCGGCGGCGCCGACACGAGCTGAACCGAGCCCGCCACCACGCCGTCCATGCGGCCGATGAAGAGCAGCCGCTCGGGCACCACGGTCACGCCCCGCCAGTAGCGCTCGAAGGACGCAGGCTGGGGCGGGCGCACCCAGCCGAAACCGGCGCCGTCGTTGATCGCGGCGGCGGCGGCCTCGCAGAGCTCGGCGAGCTCGCGCTTGCGCAGCCGTTCGACCGTGCCGACCTCGATCCGCGGGCCGACCGTCGCGAGCTGGCTCATGGCTGCCACCGTAGGAAGTTTTCGATCACGGTCAGGCCCACCTCCTGGCTCTTCTCAGGATGAAACTGCGTGCCTACCATGTTGTCGCGACCTGCGACTGCGGTGACCGGGCCGCCGTAGTCCACGGTTGCGAAGACCTCGCCGGGCCTGCGGCAGGTCAGCCCGTAGCTGTGCACGAAATAGGCATGGGCATCGCCGGGCAGGCCCTTCAGGACCGGGTGCGCCTCGCCTTCCAGGGCGAGATCGTTCCAGCCCATATGGGGGACCTTCAGCGCCTCGTCGTCAGGCGCGAGCGGCCCGACTTCGCCATCGATCCAGCCAAGGCCTTCGTGCTCACCGTGCTCGTGGCCGACGCGCGCCATGAGCTGCATGCCGACGCAGATGCCGAGAAAGGGCACGCCCCGCCGCAGAACGGCATCCTCCATCGCGTCGATCATGCCCTCGCGGGCGGCAAGCCCGGCCTTGCAGTCGGCGAAGGCGCCGACGCCAGGCAGAACGATCCGCTCCGCCTGCCGCACCCGCTCGGGGTCGTCGGTCACCAGCACCGGCTCAGCCGGCGTCGCCTCCGCTGCGGCCCGCTCGAAGGCCTTGGCGGCGGAGCGCAGGTTGCCCGAGCCATAGTCGATGATCGCGGTGGTCACGGCGCGTCAGCTCCAGAAGCCGGGGTTCGGGTCGGGATTGCGCGACCAGGGCGACGGTGCCGCGGCGCCGAATGCCGGCCGAGGCGTCGACGCCTGCGCCATGGCTTCGGCGTAGCGGATGAGCGCCTGCGCACGGCTCGGCGCCGCCACCACCTCGGCCAGGCGGTAGCCGCGGGCGGCAAGCCCGGCCCGGCGCAGATCGTTCGCCGACATGCCGGCGAGCACGGCATAGCCGAGGCCGAGCACCACGGGCAGAACCGGCCCGAGGCCAAGCACCAGCGGTATGGCGACGATCGCCGCCAGCGCGGCAATCAGCGGCAGGGCGGCAAGCCACAGCCCCTCCGCGAGCGCCCAGAACGGCGCAAGGAAGAACGCGACCCAGTTGAACCCCTCGCGCACGAGCACGGCGCGGGCCAGCGCGCCGTCGTCTCCGCCTTCCCCCCCAGCCGGTATGTGGACCGTGTAGAAGCGCACGTCTCAAGTCTCCAAGCTGCCGCCCAGCACGCCCTTGGTCGACGGCACCTCGCCCGCCATGCGCGGGTCGGGCTCGACCGCCTGGCGCAGCGCCCGCGCGAGGCCCTTGTAGCAGGCCTCGATCATGTGATGGCTGTTCTCGCCGTACATCACCTCGACGTGGAGCGTGAGCCCCGCCGCCTGCGCGAACGCCTGGAACCACTCCTTGAAGTGCTCGGTGTCCA
>JAPPKP010000082.1 GCA_028819955.1 Rhodospirillaceae bacterium
ACCGGACAGATCATCTGGTACATGGACCGGACATATCCCGTGTTACCGACAGAGCGCGCCGCGCCGCCTTGACAGGGGCGCGCGCGATTCTTCTAATCGCGTGCCGGGCGGGCGCTTAGCTCAGCGGGAGAGCACCGTCTTCACACGGCGGGGGTCGCTGGTTCAAATCCAGCAGCGCCCACCAGCCCGGCCTGCTGCGGCCCACGCGCCGCAGCCCGGCCGCGTCGTCCGGGCGGCAACTCATCGGGAGCGAGAATGACGGCCGAGGTCGAATGCGTGGTCGATTGCCGCGACCTGCTCGGCGAAAGCCCGATCTGGTGCCCCGTCGACCGGCGGCTCTACTGGCTCGATATCAAGGGCCAGACGATCAGCTGGCTCACGCCGGCGACGGGCGAGTACAAGCAGGTGCCGGTGGACGAGCAGCCGGGCGCGCTGGCGCTGCGCGAGCGGGGCGGCATGGTGGTCGCCTTCTTCGGCGGATTCCGCTTCTTCGACCCCGAGACCGGGGCGGTCGAGACCATCCACGAGGTCGACACGGACGTGACCGACAGCCGCCTGAACGACGGCCGCTGCGACCGGCAGGGCCGCTTCTGGGCCGGCAGCATGGACAACGCCATGACCGGCCGTGCGGTCGGCTCCCTCTATCGCCTCGACCGCGACCTCAGCCTGCACAAGGCCGACACCGGCATCATCGTCTCCAACGCGCTCGCCTTCAGCCCCGAAGGCGAGACCATGTACTTCGGCGACCTCGGCCAGGACGTGATCTGGGCCTACGACCTCGATACCGACAGCGGCGCGGTCTCCAACAAGCGCGTCTTTGCCGGCCCCGGCTCCGCGCCCGGCCTCCCCGATGGCTCCACCGTGGACTCCGAGGGCTACGTCTGGAGCGCGCGCTGGAAGGGCTGGTGCCTCGCCCGTTTCGCGCCGGACGGCACGCTCGACCGCACCGTCGAGATCCCGCTGCAGCTGATCACCTGCCCGATGTTCGGCGGCCCCGACCTCGACGTGCTCTACGTCACCACCTCGCGGTTCAGGCTCAGCGAGGACGAGCTTGCGGGCCAGGAGCAGGCCGGCAGCCTCTTCGCAGTCACCGGCACGGGCTGCACCGGCTTGCCCGAGCCCCGCTTCCGCGGCTAATTCCGCCCTTACCTGTCGCGGCGCGACGCGGCAATGCATCGGGAGAAGTATCAATGGCAGAGGTCGCATGCGTGCTCGATTGCCGGGATGAGCTCGGCGAGAGTCCGGTCTGGTGCCCCGTCGACCAGCGTCTTTACTGGCTCGACATCAAGGGCCAATCGATCAGCTGGCTCGCGCCGGCAACGGGCGAATACAAGCAAGTGCCGGTGGACGAGCAGCCGGGCTCGCTGGTGCTGCGCGAGCAGGGCGGCATGGTGGTCGCCTTCTATGGCGGCTTCCGCTTCTTCGACCCGGAGACCGGCGCGGTGGAGACCATCCACGAGGTCGAGACCGACCAGCCTGACAGCCGCATGAACGACGGCCGCTGCGACCGGCAGGGCCGGTTCTGGGCCGGCAGCATGGACGACGCGATGGTGGGCCGCCCGCTGGGCTCGCTCTATCGGCTCGACCACGACCTCAGCCTGCACAAGACCGAGACCGGAATCGTCGTCTCCAACTCGATCGCCTTCAGCCCCGCGGGCGAGACCATGTACTACGCCGATCTCGACCAGGACGTGATCTGGGCCTACGACCTCGACATCGGCTCCGGTGCGATCTCCAACAAGCGCGTCTTCGTCGGCCCCGGCGCTGCGCCCGGCATCCCCGACGGCTCCACCGTCGATGCCGAAGGCTACGTCTGGAATGCGCGCTGGAACGGCTGGTGCGTCGCCCGCTTCGCGCCCGACGGCACGCTCGACCGCACCGTCGAGATGCCCTTCCAGCAGGTCACCTGCCCGATGTTCGGCGGCGCTGAGCTCGACGTGCTCTACGTCACCGGCGCCCGCGTGAACCTGAGCGAAGACGTGCTCGCAGGCCAGGAGCAGGCCGGCAGCATCTTCGCCGTCACCGGCACGGGCTGCACCGGGCTACCGGAGCCCCGTTTCAAGGGCTAACCCCTCCTCACCCCAGCCCTCTCCCAAGACTCATTCATTTCCCTCAGGCGCCGGGCGCTCGCTCCGCTCGCTTGGCTACGCGCTTACGCGCGCGGCGCAGTCGCGCCGTCCGGGCCTCCGGCCCGTCAGCCCGCCGGGATCACGCGGGCGGCGCGCATGTCGTCAAAGATCTCGACGAAGTTCTGCTCGGTGTCGATGGCTTCGGTGAAGCCGTACCGCAGACGCTTGGTGTCTTCGAGGATGGTGTCCCAGGTGCGCCCGAAATTCCAGTCGGCGAAGCCCCAGTCGCCGAGGTCGGAGAAGGCCATCGTCTTGAGCTGGTGCTTGCGCGCGATCTCGTCCCAGACCGGGCCCTTGTCCGCCATGAAGTCCGCGAGGCTCATCGGCACGAGGACGCCCGGCCGGCAGCCGAAATACGCGGTGAACAGCGGCCACAGGTTGCACCAGCGCATGCCCGAGACGTTGGTCACGTTGAAGGCCTCGCCGGCACAGGCGGGATTCTGAGCGGCCCAGGCGGCGCAGCGCCCGAGCAGCCTGGCATCGACGAACTTGTTGAAGGCGGTGAACGCCGCCTCCGGCCCCGGATAGTTGAGCGGCACGTCCATCTCCCTGCAGACGGAGGCGTAGACCGCGACCAGCGACGCGGTGTTGAGCGGAATGCCCTCGGCAAAGCCCACCACCGCCTCGGGCCTCAGCATGGTGTAGTGCCAGGACTTCCCCTCCTGCAGCCCGGTGATGAAGTCCTGCTGGTTGTAATAGAAGTTGGGCGGCAGATGGCGCGGGTCGGTCTCCTTCGACGGCGTCTTGTGCGGGCCGAGGTGCACGCCATAGTACTTGCCGCCCTGCACCAGGATCACGCGCTCCAGGGTGGGCGAGACCGGCTCGATCGTGCCGACCGAGTTGACCACGAGCGCGAGGTTGCCCTCGACGTTCTCCGCCTCCACGCCGCCGGAGAGGCCCGCGTAGAAGATGTGGGTGACGTCGGTGAGGCCGGCCAGCTTCTCCCTGGCTTGATCGCTGTCCAGCAGGTCGACGGAGATGAAGGTGGCCTCGGTCTCGAAGTTCGCCGGGCGCCGCGACAGCCCGACGATCTCCCACCCGCCTTCGGCCTCGAGTGCCTGGATGATGTTGCGCCCGATCATGCCGAGGCCGCCGACGACGACCGCCTTACCCTTCGCCATTCCTTCATCTCCCTATTGAATTGCTCCGGGCCGCGCCCGGACGGCGCGCATGATAGGCAGCGGGCCCCTCGGGTCAAACCGGCGGGCGGGCAGCGGCGGGTAGGGCGATTCGCGCGGGTGGGCTAACCTTGCCGCGTTCCGCGAGCGGCTGGGGAGAGACGCCATGACACGCGATTGGAACGAGCTCGAGCGCTGGGACCGGGCCTACTACCTGCACGGCCTTCAGGCCGAGGACGAGCTCAGCATCACGGCGGTCGACAGCACCGACGGCAACTACCTCACGCTGGCCGACGGCACCCGGCTGCTCGACTTCATGAGCCAGCTGATCTCCGACAACCTGGGCCACCGCCATCCCGCGATCCACGGCGCGTTGGCCGAGGCCATGGAGCGCTACGGCCACGTCACCTACACGATGGCGAACGAGTATCGCGCCCGTGCCGCGAAGCTCGTGATCGCGGACATCCTCGGGCAGGAGGGCTGGGCCGGCAGGCTGCGCATTCTGCCGTCGGGCACCGAGGCGGTGGACAGCTGCATCATGATGGCGCGGCTCTACACCGGGCGGAGCGTCATCCTGACCCAGGCCCACTCCTTCCACGGCATGACCGTGGGGCCCACCATGATGCGGGGCTACCGCAACAACATCTCGACCGAGGGCGGCTTCGCGGACGTGGCCGACGTGCCGGGCTGGCCGCCGCATGGCTACATCCCGATCCCGCCGCCTGAGCACGAGGACTGGGCGGGCGCGGGGCCCCTGCCCTCGCTCGAGGCGACGGAGCATATCGTCCGCGCGGTGGGACCCGAGAACATCGCCGCCGTCATCAGCGAGCCGATGTTCGGCGCCGGCGGCACGCTGCCGCACATGGACTACCTGCCGGGGCTCCGCACGCTCTGCGACAAGTACGGCTTCCTCTGGATCGACGACGAGGTGATCTGCGGCTTCGGGCGGCTCGGCGAGTGGTTCGGCTACATGCACTGGCCCGGCGTCAAGCCGGACCTGATGGCCGCCGGCAAGGGCATCAACGGCTCGGCCCTGCCGGTGGGCGCCGTGATCGCGAGCAAGACCATCGCCGATCACTTCGAGCGAGCCCGGTGGTGGACCGGCAGCACGTGGGACGGCCACCCGCTGCTCTGCGCCACCATCGTCGGCAACCTCGAATTCATGCTCGCCAACGACATCATGCAGCAGGTGCGCCAGCGCGGCGCCTACCTCAAGGAGCGGCTCGACGGGCTGAAGCAGGGGCACCCCTGCGTCGGCCGCGTGTCGGGGCGCGGGCTCTTCTACACGCTCGATCTGGTCGACGGGAACGGCGAGCCGATCGTGCCGGAGGACCGCTACTCGCCCTTCACCGGCGACCTCGGCACGCATCCCAACGTCATCGTCGCGGCCGAGAACGCGAAGCGCGGCGTCTTCCTGGGCGGCTTCTCGCCGAACACGATCAAGGTGGGCCCACCCTTCACGATCACCCAGGAGGAGATCGACACCGCGGCCGACGCGCTCGACGCCTCGCTCGCGGTGATCGACGAGCGCTTCACGCGATAAGCCGAACGTCTCTCGCTGCGCTCAGGACTTCGCGGCCTCCCGCTCGGCGATCAGGGCCCGGTCGATTTCCCGCGCGCGCTGGCGGGCCTCGCGCGTCGCGATCCGCGCGGCATAGGCCTGGAAGGCCGGGCGCTTCGGCAAGGTCTCGAATTGGAGGCCCCATTCGATATGGCTGCCCACGTAGACGTCCGCCATGGTGAAGCGGCCGCCGCAGACGTAGTCGTTCCGCTCGAGCAGGGCATCGACGGCGCCGACCGCATCGTGGTAGGTGCCGAAGCCGACCCTTGCGGTGTGCTCTTCCCCCACCTCCGGTCCCATGAACTTGAATGTAATCGCATACTCCAGCGGTCCGGCGGCGAAGAAGAGCCAGCGCCAGTAGGCGGCGCGCTCTTCCGCCGCAGGCGCCAGCCCGGCTTCGGGAAACGCCTCGGCAAGATAGGCGCAGATTGCCGCCGCTTCGGTCACCACCCGGTCTTCGTGCCGTATCACCGGCACCTTGCCCATCGGGTTGATCGCCAGATAGGCCGGCCCCTTCATCTCGGCGCCGTATTCGACGATGACCGTCTCGTACGCGGCGCCGGTCTCCTCCAGCGCCCAGCGCGCGATCTGCCCGCGCGACATTGGGTTGGTGTAGAAAACAACGGGTTCGGACATGGTAGTTCCTAGTGTCTCGATCGAGAAGTTCGTACGCCTTGCCGAGAACCCCAACACGTCATGGCCGGCCCCCGGATCAAGTCCGGGGGTGACCCGGCCATCCACGTGTCGGCTCGGGACTCAACGATCTGGCATAGAGAGATGCCCGGATCAAGTCCGGGCATGACGATTTTGGGGGGCTGCATCCCCGGTCCATGGTGCGGTACACGGGGGACGGTGCTTGCGGCAAGATCGCGACATGCGGTGCGGGAGCGGGTCAATGTCGCGAACGAGGGAGGTGTGTTCAGGACCAGAGTGTACGCCGCTATCTGGCGTGCGGGGCTATTGACGTCGTGCGCGCCTCGGGCGCGGGCGACTGGCGTGCGGCGCATCCCGTCTTGTCCCGGTTTATCCCACTTATCCCACTTATCCCACTTATCCCGCCTTATCCCGCCTTATCCCACCTATCCCGCCTTATCCCACCTATCCCGCCTTATCCCACTCAATCCCACTTATCCCGGCGAATCCCACTTAATCCCGCCTGATCCCATCTAATCCCGGCGCATCCCGCCAAGCCAAGAGCAGGCATGTCCCCACTGCGCCTGGGAGGCAGCGCGGGAGGCGCAGGTGACTGTCGGCCACCATGCGCTATCCTCCCTCCCCCGGCCGTGGCGGGTGCGCCGGCGCAACCAGGGGACGAGACCAGAATGGGCAGGCTGAACGACAAGGTGGCGGTGGTGACGGGCGGCTCACGCGGGATCGGCGCCGCCATCGCGCGGCGTTACGGCGCGGAGGGCGCGCGCGTGGCCGTGGTCTACAAGGCGGCGGCCGAGGCCGCGGACGAGGTCGTGGCCGACATCGAGGCCGCCGGCAGCGAGGCCACCGCGATCCGCTGCGACGTGGCGCAGACCGCCGAATGCAACGCCATGGCGGAGGCGGTGGCGGCGGCCTTCGGCGGAGCCGACATCCTCGTGAACAACGCCGGCATCTACCTGCTGACGACGCTCGGCGAGACCAGCGAGAACGACTGGGACAACCAGATGAACACCAACGTCAAGGGCGCCTACTTCGCAGCCCAGGCGCTGCTGCCGCAGATGATGGCGCGCGGCGGCGGCAAGATCATCAATATCGGCTCGATCGCCGGCGAGACCGGGTTGCCCAGCTCGGCCATCTATTGCGCGACGAAGGGCGCGATCAAGCTGATGACCAAGTCGCTCGCGCTGGACCTGCGCCCGCACAACATCCAGGTGAACAGCCTCTCGCCCGGCTGCGTCGAATCCGACATGAACGCCGGCTACCGGGCCGAGCTCCAGGAATTCATGGATGCGCTGCAGGGCCGCTTCGGCGCCGGCAATCCGTGGCTGGTGCCGGACGACATGGCGGGCACGGCCGTGTTTCTCGCGTCCTCGGATTCGGACACGGTCACCGGCGCCAACGTCATGGTGGACAACGGCTACTCGGCGTATTGAGTCAGCCGCTGGGTGCGGCGGCGGGCTCCAGCCGGCAGCGATAGGCGTTGTTCGGCGTGGAGCCCCCGATGGGGTCGATGGCCTCGTTGCCGATCGCCGCATTGAAGTTGGTGTTGTCCGCCGCCGGGTAGCCGGGCAGCGACAGCGCCTCGCAGCCCTGCCACCAGCCGTGCGTGGCGCTCACCACATCGGGGTGGAGCTTCGCGGCGAAGCGGGCGCGGGCCCGGAGCGCGCCGTGCGGCGTGGTCAGCGTGACCCAGTCGCCCTCGGCGATGGCGTGCGCCGCCGCGGTCTCCGGGTTGATCTCCACCAGCGGGTCGGGCTCGTGACGCCGGAGCGAGGGCAGGTTGCGGTTCTGGCTGTGCAGGAAGTGCGTCGACTTGGCGCAGGTGAGCACCAGCGGGAAGGCCTCCTCCACGTCGCCATCGCCGTCCTTGCCGATGGCGGGCTCCACGTAGTCGGGCAGCGGCGCGTAGCCGTGCTCCTGAAAGCGCTCGGCGTAGATCTCGACCTTCCGGCTCGGCGTGTCGAAGCCGGCGGGATGGCCGTCGACCGGCACGGCGAACTTGCGGCGCTGCACCGGCTGCGGCGCCCGCACACCTTGCGGGCTGGCGCGCAGCGCCTCCAGCGTGATGCCGCTCGGCGCAAGCCGGTGCCGATGCGCCGCCTCCAGGTCGCCGTTCCAGAACAGGTTGCCGAGGCCCAGGCGCTCGGCCAGCGCGAAGGCGATCCACATGTCGGAGCGGGTCTCGCCCCGCGCCTCGACCACCGCCGGCCGAAGCTGGGCGTAGGCGCTCGCCTCCTGATCCACCAGGAAGTCGGTGCAGAGCCCCTCGCGCTCCCACGCGGAGGCCACGGGCAGGACGATGTCCGCATACGCAGCCGTGGGGTTCATGAAGAGATCGGCGTGGACCATGAACTCGAGCGCGCCGAGGGCCTTCGCGCCGCGCGCGCCGTCGGCATGGGTGTAGAGGATGTTCTTGCCGAAGTTGACCAGGGCCCGCACCGGGTAGGGGCGCTGCTCGAGCACCGCCTCGTAGAGCGCGTCCGTGGTGATCCAGCCTTGCGTCTCCGGGCCGAGCGGCCGGTCGGAGAGGCCGAGCGTCTTGCCCCACAGGTCCTCGGGCATCAGGTCGGCGGCCATCACGTCGTTGGTCGGGACGGTGGCCGGCACCACGTTGCCGCCCTCGCCGTCGAAGCTGCCGGTAAGGGCATAGAGCAGGGCGATGGCGCGGTTGGTCTGGCTTGCGTTCGCCAGCATCTCGAGCCCGGCCCAGGCGTAGAAGGAGACCCGCGTGGAGGTGCCGATGAGCCGCGCCGTCTCGCGGACCTGCGTCGCCGGCACCCAGGTGATCTGCTCGACGCGCTCGGGCGGATACTGACGGCAGAGTTCCGCATAGAGCTCGAACGCGGGCCGGCAGGCGATGACACCCTGCGGCCCGGCGATCTCGTAGCGGCCGGCGAGTGCGAGTTGGGCGTCGTCGCGCTCGTAGGCGCCGCGGCGCGTGTCGTAGCGAAGCGGCGCGCCGGCGCCATTGTCCCAGGCAATCCGCTCGGCGGGGTCGCCACCCTCGTCCAGGTCGGCGCCGGTAAGGAGTTGCCCGGTGTCGTCGCTCACCAGGAAGGGACCGTTGCTCCAGCGCGTGACGAACTCGCGGTCGAACAGCCCTTCCTCGATCATGATGCCGGCGATGCCGAGCGCCAGCGCGCCGTCGCTGCCGGGGCGGACGCGGAGCCATTGATCGGCCTTGTTGGCGAAGCCGGCGCTGCGCGGGTCGACCACCACGAGCTTCGCGCCGCGCGCCTTGGCGTCCGCAATCCGCGTCGCGTGGGCGAGCCAGGTCGTGCTCGGGTTGTGCCCCCAGAGGATAAAGCAATCGGTCCGTTCGAGGTCGGCCACCGGCATCGGCACGCCAAAGGTGTGGGGGAACACCATCTCCTTGGCGAAGCCGCAGAGCTCCATCGCGATCGCAGCGTTGGGGCTGCCGAAGGCGCGGCGCAGGCGCTCGACCCAGACGAAACCGTCCTGCATCGCGGTGCCGGCCGTGGTCGTGATGCCGAACGCGACGGTCTCGGAGCCCGATTCCTTCGCGAGCCGGTCGAGCGTGTTGGCGACGGTGTCGAGCGCCTCGTCCCACCCGATGCGCTGCCAGCCGGGGTCGGCATCGCACTTGGGGCGCGTGCGCTTCAGCGGGTGGAGCAGGCGGTCGGGATGGTGCACCAGCTCGGGCGCAGCGCGGCCCTTGGCGCAGAGCGCCTTGCCGGTGGGGTGCTCGGGATCGGGCTCGACCTTGACCAGGCGGCCGTCCTCCACCGTGGAGATGCAGCCGCAGCGCGACCAGCAGAGCGCGCAGAAGCCGTGGACTCGTTCGGTGGCCATGCGCGTCCCCCTCGGCTTCCGGAGCGGCTAGGCGGCGCGGCGCCCGCCCCTCAGCGCCACGGTCGCCGCAATATAGACCGCGCGTTGATCCGAGTAGATAACCACGCCGTAGGAGGTCCGGGCTTCCTCGATCGAGATGTAGTCGTCGAGCACG
>JAPPKP010000314.1:0-5954 GCA_028819955.1 Rhodospirillaceae bacterium
CCGCGTGCCGGTGCCGACCAAGACCATCACCAGCATCATGTTCGGCGGCGAGAACTTGGACGTGGCCTATCTCACCTCAATGGGCCGCACGGACTTCCTGGGTCCCGAGGCCCAGAAAATCTTCGGCGAGGCGTCGAAGCCGCAGCCCCACGGCGGCGGCATCCTCGCGGTTTCGGGTCTCGGCGTTCAGGGCCTGCCGGAGCCCCGCTTCGGCGGCTGACTTACTCGCCCACCGGCAGCCAGATCAGTCGGGGGGCGTCGACGAAGAGCAGGCCGCAGGTGATTGTGCGGTTCGGGAAGACCGCCGAGAGCGCCATGCGATAGCTCTCCATTTGGGCGCGGTAGGCCTCGGGCACGGCTTCGTCCTCCGCCGGCGCACGGCCGGTCTTGTAGTCGAGCGCGGTCACCTCCCGCTTGCGCACCAGCAGCCGGTCGATCTGGCCCGAGATTACCTTGTCGCCCACAACGGCGCTGATCGGCGCCTCGGCCAGCGCCTCGGGCGCGAAGAGTGCGGCGAACGCCGGATCGTCAATCAGCGCGATCATCGACCCGGCCAGCGCCTCGCGCTCGCCTTCGTCGAGATCGTGCCTCTCCAGCAAGCGGTGGGCAGCGGCAGGCCGATCTGCCGGCGCCAGCGCTGGCAGGTGCTCCAGCAGTTTGTGCGCCGCGATGCCGCGCAAGCGGGCGCTCTGCCCGGCGGCATCGATCGGCGAGTGAGGCGCCGGCTCCGGGAGCGCGCGCGAGGGCGCGAGCGGGCGGGGCGCAGGCGGCTCTTCGGCCGGCGGCACGAGCAGTTCGGGCGGCAGCGGCGGGAGCGCCTCGTCCTCGGGCGCCGGCTCCACAGGTGAGGGGAGCGGCGCCGTCTGGGGTTCGGCGTAGACCAGGCCCGTGCCGTCCGGCGTTGCCAACGGCTGGACACCCTTCAGGCCTGCCATTCCGGAGCGCACGAGTGCGTACCAGCAATCCTCGGGCAGCGTGCCCCGGCCCTGCCAGCCGCAGACGTAGAGCCGGTCCTCGGCACGGGTCATCGCGACGTAGAGCAGCCGCCGGTACTCCTCCTCCTGGGCGGCGCGCGCGCGGTCGCGGGCGGCGCTCGTCACCAAATCTTCCCGATCCGCCCGGCCGGGGAAGAGCAAGCCCTCGACCGTGCCGACGCCGCTGTCCTCCCGCTCCTCCTCCAGCCAGACCAGCGGGTCCCGCCCCCTCGGCTTGCGCATGGTATCGGGCAGGAAGACCACTGGCGCCTCCAGCCCCTTGGCGCCGTGCACGGTCATGATTCGCACCTCGTCCCGGCCCTGCTCGAAGTCCCTCTTGATCTCCGCGCGGCCGTCCTGGACCCAGTGCAGAAATCCCTGGAGCGAGGGCGGGTGCGTGCGGCCGTGGGCGAGCGCGAGCGCCAGGAACTCTTCGATGGCGTCTCCCGACTCCGGGCCCAGGCGTCCGAGCAGCGCCGCTCGCCCGCCGCGCGCACCCAGCACCTCGCTGTAGAACTCGAAGGGCGCCATCCAGTCTGCGGCGCCGCGAAAAGCGACGAGCGCTTCGTGCGCCTCGGCAAACGCAGGGCTCTCGTCCCGCCGCCGGGCGAGCGTCGCCCACAGGCTCGCGTCGCCGCGCCCGTGCGCGAGCGCGAACAGCGAGTCCTCGTCGAGCTCAATGAGAGGGCTCTTGAGCACCGTGGCGAGCGTCAAGTCGTCGTCTCGCAGCAGGCAACACTCGCCGAGCGCGATCAAGTCCATGACCGCGAGCTGCTCGGTCAGCACCATGCGGTCGATCCCCGCCACCGGGACGGCGCGCGCCTTGAAGGCGCGTAGCAGGTGGTCCACGAAGGGGCCGCGCCGGCGCACCAGCACCAGTACGTCACCGGGCTGGATCGGGCGGCCGCGCGCCTCCAGCCAGCCGTCGCCGCCTTCGGTCGCCGGCTCTCGCGTCCACGCAGCCACACGGTCCGCGATGAGCGCGGCGAGACGGGCGGCTGGATCGTCGTCTCCCTCACGCGCGACCGGCGGCGCCCATGGCTCCAACGGCGGCGCCTCTGCGGGCGCCAGTGGCGGCCACAGCTCGACCCGGCCACCTGCGCCCGCGCGATGAACCTGGTGACGAATGGGTACATCCCCGGCGGTGACGCCGGCGCGCGCCGCCGGCCGGGCGAACACGGCGTCCACCGCGGCGAGCACCGCCGCGGTCGAGCGGAAGGATTCGGCCAGGGGAAGAGACGCCCACGGCCTATCAGCAGCCTCTGCTTGGCCTCGGAAGCTGCGATGGGCCGTGGCGAGCGCGCGGGCGTCGGCGCCCTGGAAGCTGAAGATCGACTGCTTCTCGTCGCCGACCGCGAAGAGGGTGCGCGGCGCGGCGCGAGCGCCCTCGCCGGCAAAGAACTCCTCCGCAAGTGCCGCGATCACGGCCCATTGCGTGGGACTGGTGTCCTGCGCCTCGTCGATCAGCAGGTGATCGAGGCCGCCGTTGAGCTTGAAGAGCACCCAGGGCGCGATGCCCGCGCGGGCGAGCAGGCCGCGGCTCATTGCGATCTGATCGCTGTAGTCGAGCACGGCATGGCGGGCTTTCTCGGCCCCGTAGAAGCCGAGATGACGGGCCGCGACCTCGATCAGGGCGGCGCTGCTCACGGCCACGCGGGCAGCGTTCCAGCGCTCGACGACCGCGCCAATCCTCTCTTGCTCCAGGCCTAGAGCATTTGCCGCATTCGGGTGCGCATCGCTGAGCTTTTTGGTGACGAGCCTCTGGATGAGGCCTCCATCCTGGCGCAGGAATGCACGGCGATAGGCGCCAAATCCCGCCCTCCGCCCGTCTTGGTCGGCGGCGAGCCAACTCGCAATCGCCTGCGCCCGCCTCTGGTCCGTCACGGTGCCGCCGGCTAGCGCGCGGGCCGCGCGGGTCAGCGCCGGCCGGTCGAAGTCGCCCTCGTCCGATGCTTCGGCCAACACGCTCTCGGCCGTCTCGTCCTCGGCCACGCCCAGGCGAGCGCGCAACGCCGCGATGGCGCCTACGGTGCCGCCATGACGCTCCAGCACGGCGGCGAACCGGTCCCGCGTACTGCTCACGTCTGCCAGCAGGGCGCCAAAACCCTCCTCGCCGACCACCGCGGTCATCGTGGCGAGCGCGACGGCAAGGGCATCGTCGACGTCCTGTCGGGCGGCACTCAGCAGCCGCGCACGCGCCGCGCTGAGCAGCGCGGCGCTCATGCGCTCGTCCGCGATCTCGAAATTGGGGGCGACACCCGCCTCAAGCGGAAAGCGCCGCAGCAGCGACTGGCAGAAGGCGTGGATAGTCTGGATCTTCAGCCCATCGGGTACGTCGAGCACGGCGGCGAAGAGGCGCCGCGCCCGGTCGAGCGTGGAGCGCCGGGGCGGGGCGCCGGTCAGCACGGCCAATGCATCCGAGAGCGTCTCGTCGTCAGCGACGGTCCAGTCCGCAAGCTCGCACGTGATCCGGAGCGCCATCTCGGCAGCGGCGGCGCGGGTGAAGGTCAGGCAGAGGATGCGTTCGGGCGCGGTGCCCCCCAGAAGCAGGCGCAGCACGCGGTCGGTCAGTACCTTGGTCTTGCCGGTGCCAGCCGAGGCGCCGACCCAGACCGAGGCCGCGGGGTCCGACGCCCGGTGTTGGGTCGGGGTCATCCCTGCCGCCCGTGCCGCCATCACGCGTCGCCTCCGGGCACAGACCACTCCTTGTGCCGTGCGAGGTGAGCGTAGTCGTTCCAGCGCGGCGCGAGCGCCGGGCGGGGTACCGGGTGATAGGGAGTTGCCGGGTCGTCGAAGCGTGCAACCAGGCCACGCAGGCCTTGCGCCGCCGTGCGCCCGAGCACGCTCGCGTCGTCGCCGATTGCGGTGATCTCGCCGGCAGTCTCGGCGCCGCTCAGCTTCCAGTATGCGAGGGCCGAGACCTCGGCCGCGTCGACGCCCGCGAAGCCGCCGGCGCTGGCGATCGCCGCCTCCAGCGACAGCTGCGGACTGCGCCCGTCCCTGACGTGGCTCCTACTCGGAACGCCGCCCGTCTTGTAATCGATGATTTCTAGCGCGCCCGCATCGGTGCGGTCGATCCGGTCAGCCTTCGCCGTGAGGCGAAAATCTCCCGCCGGCGCTTCAATCTCGAGGGCGCCCTCCACCTCGGTCACGAGCGGCAGGAAACCGGGCCGGCGATCCCGTTCGGTTTTGAGGAACCAGCGCGCGATCCGCTCGAAACGGGGCCACCAGAAGGCGAGCACGCCGGGCCGCGCGCCTGCCGCCTCGAAGTGCGCCCGGCCGAGTGCCAGCAGGCGTGCTTCGGCATCCGGCGGCAGGGCGTCCTGATGTTCACGCACGAAGGCGTCGAGAATCCGGTGGATGATGATGCCGCGCTCCGCCGCGCTCGGGTCCGCGTCGATGGGATCGAGAGGCCGGAGCCGCAAGATGTCGCGCGCATAGATGGAATAGGGGTCGGCGATCCAGGTCTCGATCTTTGTGACCGAGAGGCGCCTGGGCCGCGCGGCGACCGGCGGCGTAGGTGCCGGCGCGGGACGGGGGCCGGATGGCACCGCCGGTCGGTCGAGGGCATGCCACCAGGCGAGTAGCGCCGGCTCCGTGGCGCGAAGCGCCGTCGCTCCCTCCGGCCCAATGGCGAGCAGGGCATCCAGGCGCTGGAGCCAGCGTGATGGGATCGTGGGCGTGCCCTCGATGCGCCGCGCCCGCGTCAGGTAGACCTCCTGCGCTCCGCAGCACTGGACGAAGTCATGGGCCGATAAGCCGATGCGCAGCTCCGGCGGCGGCAGTCCGAAGTCCGCGCGCATGGGGCGGCTCATCCAGGGGTCGCCCGCGGCCGCAGGCGGCCAAACCCCCTCGTTCAGCCCGCCCAGGATCATGCAGTCCGCGTGCTGCAGCCGGGCCTCCAGCGGACCCCAAATCTGCAGGCGGGGATGGCGGCCGAAGGGCGGGCGGACCACGTGGTCCTCCATCAGCGCATCGAGCAGCGCCGGGTAGTGGGCAGGTGCCACCGGCGGCAGCGCCGGCGCCGCCTCCAGGAGCCCAGCCACGAAGTGCGCCGCCCGGGCGCCGGCTTCGCCCGACCAGAGCCGCGCGGCACCTGCTTCGCCGTCCGAGCCCGCCAGCCACTCCGTAAATTCAATGTGGGCCTGCAGGAGCTTGCGCAGGTCGGCATTGGGCAGCGCCATGAGGGCGGCGAAGGGTGCGGCGGCGGCTTCCAGCCCTTCGAGCCAGGGGCGGATGACGCCGTCACCCTCTTTCAGGGCTTTCCGCAGGCCGCTGAAACCCGGCGCAGGCCGCGGGCCACGCAGAATCGCTCTCTCCATGGCTCGCACCGAGCGCCGCCATGCCGCCGGCGTTTCGCCGCCAGCCGCGAGCGGATGTTTCAGCGCGGCCAGCAGCGGGACCGGCGCGGCGTCCTCGGCGACGAGCCGGGCGGTGAGCCGCAAAAAGCCGCCAGGTGCCGTCTCTCCCAGCGGCTCGCCGGCGGAATCGTTCACCTCGATCCGCCAGCGCCGAAGCTCCGCCGCGACCCGGCGGGCGAGCGCACGATCCGCCGTCACCAGCGCGGCGGTGCGGCCGGGGGTCTCCAGCGCGCGGCGCATGACGATGGCGATGACGCCCGCCTCCTCCTGCGGGCTCGCGCAGTCAATCCGGTGGAGGTCGCGGAGCGCATCGGGCGCCGGCGGCGGCAGCCCGCGCCAGGCGGTGATGGTCTCCGCTGGCCGCATCGCGTCGGCGATCAGCCGCGAACGGGCGCGGGTGGCGGCGCTGCCCGCCCCGTCACCGCCCGGCCATGGCGCGACCTCGCTGCGCTCCACGCCGATATGGTCGAGCAGACCCTTCAACGCGTACTGCGGATGGGTGGGGCCGATGGCCTCCCAGGTCTCGTCGTGGGCGGCCGGGGGGAGGCCGGGGGGAAAGACCGCGCCCCCCCGCAGGGGCCGCCAGGTGGGGGGCCGGGGGCGTGGGGGGCGCCCGCAC
>JAPPKP010000314.1:5964-9406 GCA_028819955.1 Rhodospirillaceae bacterium
TCTGGCGCGCGATGGTGGCTAGCAGGTCGCGTGTTGCCGGCACGCTCCCTGTGGAGCCGGCGGCGATCACGGGATGCGTCGGCGGCTTTGCCGCCCACCGGTCGGCAAGCGCTTCCAGCAGGGCGTTGCGGCGAGCGGCCGGGTCCATCAGGTCCTTTTCCGTCAAATGTTTGGGCCACGTGTCCATGATGATTGCGAGGAAGCTCAGCACGTGCTGCCAGTGCGCCGCGTATTCCTCGGGCGCCAGATCGGTGAGACCCTGCGGGTCGAGTCGAGCGATCTGGATTTCGTCCAGGAGGCCGGCAAGCGCAGGCGCGAGCCGCGCGGCCTGGTCCACCGCCCCCGCACCGGTCAGCGCCGCGCCGCCCGGCGTCTCTCCCAGCCTCTGGATCAGGTGCGCCAGCAACAGCCGGCGCTCCAGCAGCGAGATGGCGTCGGGCAGGGTCTCGTCCGCTTCGTCGCCTAGGCTCGTCTCGTCCTCGTCGATGTCGCCGAGCGGGCGGATGCGCGGCGGCAGCAGCGCCCGTCCTGGCGCAGCGCTCAGGAAGGCGAGGCCGAGCGCCCGGCATGCGCGTCGCGTCGGCAGCAGGATCGTGAGGCGGCTCAGCGCCAGCGGATCGCTGGGGTCGAGCGGCACCGCCCGGCCCGACAGGATGCCGCCCGCGAGCGCGTCGACGAACGGCTCATAAGGAGGCACCGTGTAGACGGTCGGCCGCGCGTCCCCTCGCCTGGGCGCGCTCATCTGGCGTCTCCGTTTCGCGCGTCGCCGAGGTGTTCCTCGGCCGCCGCCAACCCTTCCGGCGAGCCCACATGGAGCATGTGGCCGAGATGCACGAGCCCGAAGAGACGGCCCTCGAGGATCCCCTCGTCATAGTGGCGATTGAGCGAGTAGGCGACGGCCGGCGCATTCGCAAAGAGACGAGGATGCAGGACTTGCGTGCCGGTGAAGACGAAGGGCGCGGACTGCGCCCGACCGCGCCGGCTAAGCCGCCCGTCGTCGTCGCGGAAGAAGTCTCCCGCGCCGTCGTGGCCCAGCGCGCGGGGCAGGGGACAGACGAGAAGGAGCGCGTCCATCGCCTCACCGTCCCAGGCCGCGGCCAGGCGTGGCAGGACCGGCGTGCCGCTCTCCGTCAAGACGACGTCGCTGTTCACGACATAGAACGCGTCGTCGCCGAGCCATGGGAGCGCGCGGCGCACGCCACCGCCGGTCTCCAGCCGCCCTTCCTCCCGCGAGATGTGGATGCGGGGCGCGCCCGGCCGGTCCCTTTGGGCGGCGAGAAAGGTCTCGATCTGCGCCGCCAAGTGGTGCGTGTTGACGACGATGTCGTTCGCACCGGCCCGTTCCAGACTCTCCAGGGCGTGGGCGATGAGTGGCTTGCCGGCGACCCGAACCAGCGGCTTCGGAATCGTCTCGCTCACGGGGCGCATGCGCGTGCCGAGACCCGCCGCGAGCACCATCCCCCGCGTGGGCCGGGCGCTCACGGTGCGAGACTCCGCGCACGCGGCGGGACCCAGCGCTCGAACCAGGCCCTAACCGGGGCGAGCGAGGGATGAACGAGATTGGAATCCAGGTGCCGCCACACACGCGGCAAGTGGGTGAGGTAGGCGGGCTTGCCGTCCCGCTGCGCCAGGCGGTGGAAGACGCCCATGATCCGCACAGCACGCTGCGCGCCGAGGACGGCGTAAGCCGTGCGGAACTCGTCTTCGTCGAGGTCCGGGAACGCGCGCAGGTGGCGCACCAGCATCGCCTGCTCCAGGCCGTCACCGAGATCGCGCCGCGCGTCCTGCAGCAGGGAGACGAGGTCATAGGCCGCAGGGCCCAGGCGCGCGTCCTGAAAGTCCAGCAGGCCGACCCGGCCGACCCCTGATGCGTCGCAGCCGCCATCGCCCCGCGCCGGCAGCCACATCAGGTTGCCTGCGTGAAAGTCGCGGAGGCAGAGCACCGCCGGCCCTCGAATCGCCTCGTCCAGCGGCCCGCGCCACGCCGCCTCGAATTCTGCTGCCATCGCGGACTCCACCGCATCGCCGATGGCCGTCTCGAGAAAGAGCGCGGCATCGCGCAACATCCACGCGGCGTCGTAGCGGGGAAGGTCGGACAGCACCGGCTGGCAGTGGAGATCGATCAATAAATCGGTCGCCGCCTCGTAGAGCGTGCGTTCCAGGGAGGACGCATCCGGACCGGCAAGCAGGGCGGAAAAACTGTCGTCGCCCAAATCTTCGAGCAGGGCGAAGCCCAGGGCCTCGTCTACGTCCAGGATTCTGGGGGCGCTGTAGCCCATGCTCCGCAGCAGGTCCGCGATGCGCACGAAAGCGCTGACGCAGTGCCCAGGCGGCGGATCGTCCATGAGCACGGCCGAGCCATCGTCCCGCGTGAGCCGCTCATAACGCCGTGCCGAGGCATCGCCCGCGAGCGCTGTCTGCGCGGCATCGCCCCAGCCCGTCCGTGCCGCGAAGGCTCGGCGTTGCCGTGCTCGCTCGCTCACGCCTCCCTCTCAAGGTCTTGGGCGAGCGCTACCGCCAGCGCCTCGCTGCGCGGGCCGTGGGGGGCGATCGTGATGATCCGTGCCCCTTCGTCCTCTCCCGGTGCCAGCCGCACGTCCAGCCTATCGCCGGGCAGTAGGTCGCCGAGCTTTTCCGGCCATTCGATTAGCGAGATCGCATGCGAGAACGCGTCCTCGATGCCGAGCTCGTAGGCGTCCTTCGGCCCGTCCAGGCGGTAGAGGTCGAAGTGCCAGATCGCGCCCGCCGCGTGCTCGTAGAGCTGTACCAGGGTGAAGGTGGGGCTCGGCACCTCCTCGCCGGCCCGGCCCAAACGCGCGCGGATGAAGGCCCTGGCAAAGGCGGTCTTGCCGCTCCCGAGCGGCCCGCAGAGCCCGATCACGTCCCCCGGTGCCGCGTGCGGGGCGAGGCGCTGCGCCAGCCGCTCGGTCTCCGCGAGGGCATGGGCGCGCACGATAAGGGGTTCGCGCGGCGCCGCGCTCACTCCGGCCGTGGCGCTCGGCACCCTATCGTCAGTATCGGTAGTGATCGGGCTTGAACGGTCCCTCTTGCGGCACCCCGATGTAGGCGGCCTGCCTATCCGAGAGCGCGGTCAGCTTCGCGCCGAGCTTGCCCAGGTGCAGCGCCGCCACCTTCTCGTCGAGGTGCTTCGGCAGGGTGTAGACGCGGTGCTCGTAGTTTGCGTGGTTCTGCCATAGCTCCATCTGCGCCAACACCTGGTTGGAGAACGAGGAGCTCATCACGAAAGAGGGATGCCCGGTGGCGCAGCCGAGGTTCACGAGGCGGCCCTTGGCCAGCACGATCAGGCGCTTGCCGTCGGGGAACTCGACCTCATCCACCTGAGGCTTGACCTCGTGCCAGGGGAAGTTGGCGAGCGCGTCGATCTGAATCTCGGAATCGAAGTGGCCGATGTTGCAGACGATGGCGCGGTCCTTCATCTGGC
>JAPPKP010000031.1 GCA_028819955.1 Rhodospirillaceae bacterium
GAGGTCCCGAGCGATGGCGCTGAACTCCCCCGAGGCGCGCGATCTCGCGCATCATCTGCATTCCTACACCCATCTCCCCAGCCTGGAGCGGGACGGCCCGCTCGTGCTGGAGCGCGGCGAAGGTATCTACGTCCACGACACGCATGGCAAGCGCTATCTCGAAAGCGTGTCCGGCCTGTGGAACGTGGTGGCGGGCTTCAGCGAGCCCAGGCTGGTGCAGGCGGCCCACGAGGCGCTGAAGCAGATGCCGGCCTACCACACCTTCTTCGGCCGCACCGCCCTCCCTCCGATCGCGCTCGCCGAGAGGCTGGTGGAGATCGCGCCCATGGAGGTCTCCCGGGTCTATTTCGTCAACTCGGGCTCGGAGGCCAACGACACCACCATCAAGATGCTTTGGATGATGGCGCGGGGTGCGGGCGAGCCCGAGCGGCGCAAGCTGATCTCGCGCTATATGGCGTATCACGGCACCACCGTCGCGTCCTGCAGCCTCAACGGCAAGCCCTACATCAACGCCTTCGGGTTGCCGCTGCCGGAGGTGGTCTATGCCGAGGCGCCGCACTACTGGCGGAACGCGCATCCCGGCGAGAGCGAGGAGGCCTATGTCGACCGCTTGGCGGCGGATCTGGAGAGCCTGATCGAGGCCGAAGGGCCCGAGACCTTCGCCGGCTTCTTCGCCGAGCCCGTGATGGGCGCGGGCGGCGCGGTGCCGCCGCCGGCCGGCTACTTCCCGAAGGTCCAGGCGATTCTCAACCGCCACGGCATTCCCATGATCGCCGACGAGGTGGTCACCGGGCTCGGCCGCACCGGCAACCTCTGGGGCGCCCAGACCTACGAGTTCACGCCCGACATCGTGGTGACGTCGAAGGCGCTCACCTCCGGCTACTACCCGATGGGCGCGGTGCTGCTCTCGCCTGAAATGGACCGCAGGCTCCGCGTTGCGGCAGAGGCATACGACGAGTTTCCCCACGGCTTCACCACCGGCGGCAGCCCGGCGGCAGCCGCTGTCGCGCTGGAGGCGATTGCTCTCATCACGGAGGCGGGCGGCCTGCTTGACAACGTGAAGGCGGTCGCTCCCACCCTGAAGGCCGAGCTCGAGGGCTTCGAGAGCCATCCCCTCGTTGGGGAGGTGCGGCACGTCGGGCTCCTCGGCGCCCTCGAGATCGTCGCCGACAAGGGCGGCAAGCGTCCCTTCGCGCCGGAGCACGAGATCGGCGAGCGCATCGTGGAGATGGCCTACGCCCGCGGGCTCATCACGCGCCCAATCGGCGATGCGGTCATCCTCGCTCCGCCCTTCATCATCACGCACGAGCAGATCAAGGAGATGACCGCGACCCTCGGCGACGTGCTCGACGAACTCGCCGACGCCGCCACCCGCGAGGGCATGGGCCCGGTCCCCCTCGCCGCCTCTGCAGAATAGATGCCTAGCTAACGACCAACCCGGATTCTCATCCGGCGCAGCGGCAACGGGCGGACCAAAATTCGAGCTGCGCGCATATTGAGAACAGGCTTTAGGAATACACTGTAATCGGTTGATTTGACAATCATAGCGGGGGGACTCATAGAGGCAGAGCGACAACTGTCAACCCTCCTCTACACTCCCTCCCTGCGGGGCGTTGTTGGACAGCGTGCGGGCGCGCTCGCGCAGCTCGTACTTCATGATCTTGCCCGTCGCCGTCTTCGGCAGATCGCCGAAGACGATCGTGCGCGGCGCCTTGAAGCGGGCCATGCGCGCCCGGCAGTGCTCGATCAACGCCTCGGCCGTCACCGCCTCCGCGGCGGGCTTGAGCGCGACGAAGGCGCAGGGCGTCTCCCCCCACCTCTCGTCCGGTCGCGCCACCACCGCCGCTTCGAGCACCGCCTCGTGGCCGTAGAGCGCGTTCTCCACCTCGATACTGGAAATGTTCTCGCCGCCGGAGATGATGATGTCCTTGGCCCGGTCGGTGATCTGGATGTAGCCGTCGGGGTGGGTCACCGCGAGGTCGCCGGTGTGGAACCAGCCGCCGCCGAAGGCCTGGGCGGTGGCCCCGGTGTCGTCGAGATATCCCTTCATCACCGTGCTGCCGCGCAGCATGATCTCGCCCACCGTGGCGCCGTCCGCCGGCACCGCCGCGAGGGTCTCCGGATCGGCCACCATCGCACCCTGGATCGCGTGATGCCGCACGCCCTGGCGCGCCATCAGCGCGGCCCGGTCGTCGAGCGGCAGGTCCGGCCAGTCCTGCTGCGGTGCCGCCACCAGGGCCGGCCCGTAAACCTCTGTCAGACCGTAGAGATGGGTGACGTTGAAGCCCATGGCCTCCATGGCCGCGATCACCGGCGCAGGCGGCGCCGCACCCCCGGTCGCCACTTCCACCACACGGTCGAATCGGCGCTTCTCGCTCTCGGGCGCGTTGATCAGCATGCCGAGCACCACCGGGGCGCCCGCCATGTGGGTCACCCCTTCCTCGGCGATCAGGCGGAACACCTCCGCCGGCTCCATCCGGGGCAGGCAGACGTGCGTGCCGGCGGCGGCTGTCACGGCCCAGGTGTGGGTCCAGCCGTTGCAGTGGAACATGGGGAGCGTCCAGAGATAGACCGAGGAGCCGGTGAACCCGTTCATCAGCACGTTGCTGAGCGCGTTCAGGTAGGCGCCCCGATGGTGATAGACCACCCCCTTCGGCCGCCCGGTCGTGCCCGAGGTGTAGTTGAGCGAGATAGCCTGCCACTCGTCCTCCGGCCAGGGCCATTCGAAATCGGATGCTCCGGCGGCGAGCAGCGCCTCGTAGCTCTCGTCGCCGAAGCCCCCTGCCCCCTCGGCCTCCGCAGACTCCTCGATCGCCACCACGTGCGGGCGACGGTCCATCTGCGTCAGCGCCTCCTCCACGACGCCCGCGAACCCCCCATCGGCAATGAGCACGCGGGAGCGTGCATGAGCCAGCATCCCGGCGATGGAGGCCGCGTCCAGACGGATGTTGAGCGCATTGAGCACGGCGCCCGCCATCGGCACGCCGAAGTGGGCCTCCAGCATGGCCGGCACGTTGGGCGCCAGGATCGAGACCGTATCGCCGATGCCGACCCCGCGCGCCGCGAGCGCGCCGGCCAGCCGGCGGCAGCGGACGTAGGTCTCCGCATAGCTTCGCCTGAGCCCGCCGTGCACCACGGCCGTCCGCGCCGGATAGATGGCGGCCGCTCGGGCCATGAAATCGCACGGCGTGAGCGGCGTATGGTTGGCCGGTCCCCTCTCCAGCCCGCGCTCGTAGCGGTCGATGTCGGACACCTTGCGCTCCCTCGGTAGGTCGGCCCATGGTTTGGCGCGCGCCCGAGGCGGCGTCAAGAACCGGCGCCGCTGTGTCGGCCTCGCGCCACGCCCGGCGCGCCGATATACTCGGCCGATGCACGTCGCCATCGTCTCCGACACGATCTGCCCCTGGTGCTACATCGGCAAGCGCCGCTTCGAGCGTGCCCAGGCCGGCCGGCCCACGGACCTTGCGGTCGAGTGGCGCCCGTTTCAGCTCAACCCCGACATGCCGGCCGAGGGCGTCGACCGGATGCGTTACCTGGTGGCGAAGTTCGGCTCGGAGGAGCGGGTCGCCGAGATTTTTTCGGCGATCGAACAGGCTGGCGAGGCCGAAGGCATCGAATTCGTCTTCGACCGCATCGCGCGCACGCCAAACACCGTCGATTCACACCGGCTGATCGAGTACGCGGGCGAGCGCGGGGAGCAGGACGGGGTGGTCGAGGCCCTGTTCCACCGTTACTTCGAGCAGGGCGAGGACATCGGCGACCGTGCCGTGCTCACCGCCGCCGGCGTGGACGGCGGCCTCGACGAAGGCGAATTACGCCGCTTTCTGGACGGCAGCGACGGGCTGGAAGACGTGAAGAAGGAGAGCGAGGCCGCAAGCCGTGCGGGCATCTCCGGCGTGCCCTGCTTCATCTTCGAGGGGCGCTACGCGGTCTCCGGCGCGCAGTCGCCGGACGTCTTCGAGCGGGTGTTCGAGCTTGCCGCTGCCTCAAAGTCCGAGGCATCCGCCGGACCCTCGCCTGCGGCGACATAACGCACTATCCAACAGGACGGCATCGCATCCGGTCCTTGCGGATCTGTTTGTCGCACGCAGTGCGGCCCCAGAATCCCTCACCTTGTATCTCGTCTGATTGCTGCCGGGCTATTGTGGTGGCTTTGGACGCGGGCGGGAGACCGAACCACCATTGGTCTCGAAGACCGTGGGTGAGCCTGGCTCGACCTCATCGCCAGGCAGGCGCGGCGGAATGGGTAGGGCGGTTAGTGCTGGGTCGAGAGTCTGAAAGAAATTGCGGTCCTGTGGAGCACCCGTGTAGCTGTAGATCTATCGAGCTTTCTCTATCTTGATTTGGTTGGGTTTTGCATAACCGAGCGGGATTAGGCCGAGGTAGCGATTGCGCTCGCTTTCTGGCGGTCTGGGCTGGCCGGTGTCGGTTCCGGCCTCCGTCCAGTGGACACTGCCGCCCATCACCATCGCACAGACAGCACGCATCGCCGCTTCCCCCCAGGTATTCGTGGGAGGGACCGGCACCGGCTGTTTCAGCCGGTGCCGGGGATCATAGGAGCTAAGGGGCCGCCGCGCTCAGGCGGCCAGCGGATATTCCTCGAAGTCGGATTGGCAGGGATGCGTGTCGGTGATGTGGAGCGTCCGCTGCTTGAGCGAGATCATGATCGAATGGTTGCTCTGCAGCCGCAGAGTTTCCGCCTCGTCCTCGTCGTAGTGCGCGCAGATCGAATGCGGATAGGCGAAGTGATCCGCCATCGCCGACTTGATGGTCTCCGAATCGAGCTCCTGCGACTGGCGCAGCAACCGCTCCAGGCGCACGTGGCGGTACATCGTGTTGGGCCAGAGCTTCACCACCTCGGACTCCACGTCGAGCTCGCAGAAGTGGTTGGAGTGGGTGAGCAGCCCGTCCTCGGGATAGATGAAGGCCTCCTTGTCCGGGCTGGTCTCGATGTCCATGGCGATACCGTCCTCATGGGCGATGAGGAAGTTCATCGATACCGAGCGGTTGGTGCCGCAGATCGCCAGGATCGCCTCCTGCATGTTGCGGGCATTCATGATGTCGCGCACCCGCATGCGGTAGGGCTTCTCGTATTCGTACTTGCCGTCCTCGGGCGTCAGCAGCGCGTTGATGACCACGCCGATGCCGTTCTCGTTGACGCCCTGCAGGCCGCCGATGGTGCCGACCTCGCCGATGTGGATGAAGTCCGGCCCGTCATCCCGTTGCACCCGCGAGACCACGGTGTTGATGTCCTTCACCCAGTCCCAGTTCTGGCCGATCATGGTGTCGCCGTTCTTCGAGCGCTCGGGCAACACGGCGAACGAGGTGCAGGCGTCCATCGCGGTGGGCTGGAACTGTGCCTGCGCGTCGCTCTTCATCATGTTGACGAGCATCTCGTAGCGCACGTTGAGGAGGGTGATCTCCTCCAGGCTGCGGCCCGAGCCCTCGACCACGCCGTCGATCTCGTCCCAGAAGATCGGGTCCTTGGGCCTCAGCGCCTCGGCCCACCTGGCCGATTCGGCCATCAGCGCGTCCTTCTCGAAGCCCAGAATTTGGAATCGCTTGAGATAGCGCTCGAGATTCTGGCCGATCTCCTTCGACATGATCTCGCCGTGGGCACGGCCGCGATCCCTGGGATCGCCGGTCAGGTTCAGCACTGGCTTGGTCATCGATCGCCTCCTGCATGGTCCCGTCGTGCGAATTGATCGCTTGCTGTTTGCCGCACGATCAGGCCGGTCGAATTCGTTACCGGGGAAGGATAGCGCGGCGGTTGGAGCAAGAGAAGGCGGAAACAACGCGCCGGCATGGACCGGCCTGCGGAGCGGCACGCGCGGCTCGACGAGGATGCGTAGAAGCCGAGCGCAGTACTCTCGTGCTACCGTTATGGCGTTGGGACGCGCCGCTTCCCCGTGGAGCGGGGAGGCGGCTCCACCGGTCGGAGGCCGCTATGAAGAGGATACCAGCGACCCTTTCGGTCATCCTGGCGACAGTGCTGCTCGCCGGGACGAGCGCCGCCGAGACCCTCCTCGAGAGGGGAACTTACTTGATGGAGAGTGTCGCCGCCTGCCCGGTCTGTCACACACCGTGGAATGAGGACGGCCAGATCGCCGATATGCATCTCGCGGGCGGCCTGGAGTTCGAGGAGGACGACTACACGGCCTACGCGTCCAACATCACGCCCGACCCGGAGACCGGCATCGGCAGCTGGAGCGACGAGGAAATCATCGTCGCAATCCGCGAGGGCAAGCGGCCGGATGGCTCGATCATCGGCCCTGCCATGCCGATCACGCTTTATCGGGGCATCTCGGATCGGGACGTGCAGGCGATCGTCGCCTATCTGCGCTCGATCCCGCCGATCGAGAACGAGGTGCCGGCCTCCGAGTACGAGATCGATCTGCCCGCCAATTACGGCCCGCCGCTCGGCGAGGTCCCCGAGGTCGCGTATTACGATCTCGGGGCCTACGGCGAATATCTGGCGGGACCGATCGCGAATTGCACGTACTGCCATACGCCGATCGAGGACGGCTGGCGGGACTACGAGAACATGCTGGGCGCCGGTGGCCATGAGATGGTGGGGCCATGGGGCGAGACCGTCGCTCGCAACATCACGCCGGACTGGGGCACCGGGCTCGGCCGCTGGAACAGCCGCAAGATGCGCACGGCCATCACCAAAGGGCTGCGGCCGGACGGCGACGAGCTCGGCCCGCCCATGCCCTACGCGCGCTACGACACGATGGATCGCCAGGACCTCAGCGCGATCCTCGCCTACGTGCGCTCGTTGCCCCAAATCGAGAACGACACCGATTGACCGCCGCCCGCTGCGGCACGATTGCGCCTTGACGGGTTAACGCGCGAACGGGCAAGCTTCCGCAACTCTCGGGACGCGAGGGCAGAACCACATGACCCTGCAGCAGGTTCCCGTTATCGACATCGCGCCGTTCCTCGGCGGAGAACGCGACGGCAAAGCGCGAGCGGCAGCCGAGGTCAAGCAGGCGTGTGAGGATATCGGCTTCTTCGTCATCACCGGCCACGGGGTTGACCCGGCCCTGACCAGGGCGACCTACGACGTCAGTCGGCAATTCTTCGATCTTCCGTTGCAAGAGAAGATGACGATCGAGCGCTGGGCGGACGACGTCATCAGGGGCTACAGCCCGGCCCTGAAGGAGTGTCTGGCCGAAAGCCGCGGCGAGCGAGGACCGGGGGATCTCAAGGAATCGCTGACCGTCGGCCCGCCGTTCGTGCCGGACGAGCCCTACTACTTCTGCGCCGAGGCCGGCCAGCACTTCGTCGAGAACCGCTGGCCATCGCGACCTGCCGATCTCAAGGAGACGTGGATCGCGTATTGGGACGCGATGGAGCAGCTTGCCTTCACGCTCATGCGCATCTTTGCCTGTGCCCTCGACCTCGGCGAAGACTATTTCGATACGCGAGTCGACAAGCACGTCAGCCAGTTCCGGGTGCTCAACTACCCGGACCAGCCGGCCCCGCCCCTGGAGAACCAGTTCCGTGCCAGCGCGCATTCCGATTTCGGCGCCTGCACGATCTGCTGGATCGAAGACAAGCCCGGCGGCCTCCAGGCCATGAACCGAGACGGCGAGTGGGTGGACGTGCCGGTCGTGCCCAACGCCTTCAGCATCAATCTCGGCGACCAGATGCAGATGTGGACCAACGACATGTGGGTTTCCACCCTGCACCGGGTCGTCAACCCGCCGCGGAACAAGGCGAACGACAGCCGCCGGCAGTCGATGATCTTCTTCTTCTATACGAACTACGACAGCATCATCGAATGCTTCCCGGCCTGTCAGAGCGAGGATAATCCGGCCAAGTACCCGCCGGTCACCACGGGCAAGAACCTGCTCGACAAGTTCCTGATGATGACCGCCATCGGCGCCTCGGGTCAGCGGGCGTCCGATCGGCCCTAAGGCGCCTGGCTGCGCTTCAAGCAACGACCAAGGAGCCGTTAAGGCTCGAAACCCAAGGGAGGCAAACATGATCGAACGGGCGAGACTCGCGGTGCTGGCGCTCGCTGCTCTGGCACTGGCGGTGGCCGGCATCTTCGGCCCATCGCCGGCTTCGGCCCAGAAGGACACGTACAAGGTCTTCGTCAGCGTGGGATTCGAGGGCAACACCTGGATGGACGCGGCGCAGAACCTGATCCGCTCCATGGCCAAGACCAAGGCCTTCAAGGACCGGGTGGAGCTCAACATGCAATCGGCCCGGGCCGATATCCAGACTCAGATCCAGCAGGTCAACGCCATGGTCCAGGGCGATGCCGACATCATCATTCTGTGGCCGAACTCGCGCACCGCGCTCAATCGCTCGATCCGTCAAGCGTGCCAGAGGGGCATCATCGTGATGACCTTCGACGCGTCGGTGACCGAGCCCTGCGCCTACCACATCGGTCTGGATCAGACCTGGGCCGGTGCGGGGCCTGCGGAATATCTGGCCGAGGAACTCGGCGGCAAGGGCAGCATCATCGTCATGGGCGGCTACCCCGGCCATTACATCGATCACGCCCGCACCGACGGTGCCATGGAGGTCTTCGCCGCTTATCCCGATATCAGTGTCCTGGTTCATGCCTACAGCAACTGGAACAACGCGCATGCCAGGCAGGAGCTGACCAAGATCGTCGCCACCCATGGCTGGGACAACATCGACGGGCTGTGGACCCAGGTGGGCTGCTACATGTTCTCGGAAATTCAGGTCGAGGCCGGCCGGGCGGACAAGCTCGTGCCCTGCGCGGGCAACGGCACCAACGGGCACCGCATCGCAATCGCCGAGCCCGGCACGGTGCCGGGTGCGCTGGGCATGAAGAGCAGCTCCATGGGCTCGCCCAACTGGCTCGGTGCGTACGCCCTCAAGATCGCCGTGGCCTATGCCGACGGCGGCGCAGAGCCTCCGCGCTTCACCCAGGTGCCGATGCCTCTGGTCGAGCCCGGCCAGGTCGTGGTGTGCACCAAGGGGACGCGCGAGGAGCTGCTCGAGCGTAACTGCAACACATACCATCCCGATCTCGGGGTGCCGCCGAACTACTTCGTCGACGTGTGGCATCCATGGGTGAGTGAGCTCGACTTGTTCTCGGCGCTCGAAGGCAAGGTGCCGGAAGGTCAGTAGTAGAAGGCCTAGCAGGGAGGCACCTTCTGCCGTGGGGGGGGGGGGGCCCCCGGGGCCCCCCCGCCCCCCCCCCCCCGGAGCCCCCCCCGGGGGGGGCCCGGGCGGGGGCGGGGGGGCGGCCGCCGTGGAGGTGGGCG
>JAPPKP010000028.1 GCA_028819955.1 Rhodospirillaceae bacterium
GTTATGAGGAGTCGCTGGGTGCGGATCGTCTGGACCTCGCAGTCGACTTCGGCCCGGCATGGTTCCTGTCGAAGCCGATGTTCTACGTCATCGACTTCTTCAACCGGGCGACCGGCAACTTCGGCGTCGCCATCCTGCTGCTGACGATCTGCGTCCGGGTGCTGCTGTTCCCGCTGGCCAACAAGGCCTACGCGTCCATGAGCCGGATGCGCAAGCTCCAGCCCGAGATGATCCGCCTACGCGAGCGCTTCAAGGACGACAAGCAGCGGATGAACACGGAGCTGATGAAGCTCTATCGCGAGCAGAAGGCCAATCCGGTGGCCGGCTGCCTGCCGTTGCTGGCGCAAATTCCGGTGTTCTTCGCCCTCTATTACATGCTGTTCGTCACCATCGAGATGCGGCACGCGCCTTTCTTCGGGTGGATCCACGACCTCTCCGCGCCCGACCCGATGACCTTCATCACCGGCTTCGGCCTGCTCGATTGGCCGGTGCCGGAGTTTCTGCTGGTGGGCATCTGGCCGCTCATCTTTGGCGCGACCATGTGGCTGCAGATGAAGCTGAACCCGCAACCGATGGAGCCGATTCAACAGAAGATCATGATGGCGCTGCCCATCATCTTCCTCTTTCTGTTTGCGCGCTTCCCGGCCGGGCTGGTGGTCTACTGGACCTGGAACAACGTGCTCTCCATCGGCCAGCAATGGCTGATCATGCGCCGCATGGGCATCACCCGACAAAGCCTTGCCGAGGACGCGGAGAAGATAAAGAAGATCAAGGAGGCGGCGGAGAAGGGCACGCTCCTGAAGCCTAGCCGCTCGTCCCGCAAGAAGACCAAGCGCGCAGACCCGACCAAGGACGGCGCGCGCGCCGGCGCCGGCGCCGAAAGCACGGCGCGGCGCGAGGGTGGGACTCAGCGGGACAGCGCGGCACGGGCCCGCAAGGCCCAGCCTCGGACAAGCAAAGCACGACGCGACGATGCACCGCGCCGGGATAGCGAAAAGGGTCGGGATGGCGCCGCACGCCGCGACGAAGCGCCCCGCCGCAAGTCCGGCTCAACGGCATCCAGCGGCGGCGGGCAGAAGTCTCGCGCCAAGAGCGCCGCTCGCCCGCGCTCCGAGCGCAAGAGCGAGACGAAGAACGAGGCGAAGGGCGAGACCCGAAACACCACCATGTCGTCGGCCAAGAGCGCTGCCGCAGAGCGGGCGCGGATGGCGCGGCGGAAAGCTCTGGCCCGCAAGCAAAAGCAGAAGGCTGCGGGCCGGCGCAATCCCTCACCTGCGACCGTCCAGCCCACGAGCCTGATGGAGCGCCTAAAGGCAGGCCTCGGAATTCCCCCCGCCGAAGGGGAGGCCGCGCCCCCGCCCCGGCCCCGAGCCCAGGAGAAGCCCAGGAAGTCGCGCCGCCAGCGCAAGGCCGAGCGCGCCGCCGCCGCCCGCGCCACCACAGACAGCGACGCTCCCGTTGACGAGAACGACGATGAGGCGTCATCCGACGCGGCCCTTGCCGATGAGGCTCCAGCCCATGAGGCTCCGGCTGAGGCGGTGAGCGGAGATACATCCGAGGTTAGCGACGCGCCTGCGTCCGAGTCATCTACCGGCACATCCGCCGACGGCGGCGAATGGACGAGCCAGGACCGACCGAGACCCCGCCGGCAGAGAACGCGGAAGCGCGCCAGGCGGCGCTAGAGGCCGGTCGCCGGCTGTTCGCGCGGCCCTGCCGCTTCGTCGCAGGCGTCGCCGGTCTCGACGGCATGCCCGCGCCTGCGCTGCCCGAGATCGCCTTCGCCGGGCGCTCCAACGTGGGCAAGTCGAGCCTCGTCAACGCGGTCACGGGCAGGCGTGCGCTGGCGCGCACCTCCAACACGCCTGGGCGCACGCGGGAGCTGAACTTTTTCGATCTCGACGGCCGGCTTATGCTCGTCGACTTGCCGGGATACGGCTACGCCGCGGCCTCCAAGACCAGGATCAAGGCCTGGACCCGTCTGGCGGAGGCCTATCTGCGTGGCCGACCGACACTGAGAAGGGTTTGCCTGCTGCTCGACGCGCGGCGCGGCCTCACTGCGGCCGACGAGCCCGTTATGGGGGCCCTGGATCAGAGCGCGGTGTCCTTTCTCGCGGTGCTGACCAAGTGCGACAAGCTCGCCCCGGAGGCGCTGACGGCGCAGATTGCCGCCATCGAGGCGGCGCTTGCCAGCCACGTCGCTGCCTACCCGTCGCTGATCGCCACCAGCGCGCGTACCGGCGACGGCATCGCTGCGCTCAGGAGCCACCTCGCGGCGCTGGCCACGGCGGAGAGAATAGGCTAGTCATCCGCGGCCGGCCGGCGGCTCGCAGTGCGTCGGCGTCTGTAACCGACCAGGCATCCCATGCAGCGCATCAGCGACACCAAGCATTGGCTGCGCACCGCGGCCACGATCTCCGAGGCGCTGCCCTACATGCGACGCTTCGCGGGCAGGAGCTTGGTCATCAAGTATGGCGGCCACGCTATGGGCGATGCCGCGCTCGCCCAAAGCTTCGCACGTGACGTCGTGTTGCTGAAGCAGGTCGGCATCAACCCGGTGGTGGTCCACGGCGGCGGCCCGCAGATCGCCAAGATGCTTGCCCGCCTCAACATCGAGAGCGAGTTCATCGATGGCCTGCGCGTCACCGATGCGGCAGCAATCGAGGTCGTCGAGATGGTGCTCGCCGGCACCATCAACAAGCAGATCGTGAGCACGATCAACGCGGAGGGCGGGACGGCGGTTGGCCTCAGCGGCAAGGACGGCCAGCTCATCGAGGCGACGCCGCTCAAGCGGTGTGTGCGCGATGCCGAGACCGGCGCCGAACGCGTGGCCGAACTTGGCTTCGTCGGTGAGCCGGAGCGCGTTAACATCGAGCTGCTCGACCATTTGGGCGGGTCCGACATCATTCCGGTCATCGCGCCGATCGGCGTGGGCGCGGGCGGCGAGACCTTCAACATCAATGCCGATACTGCGGCCGGCGCCATTGCGTCTGCGTTGTCAGCCATCAAGCTGCTGCTGCTCACTGACGTCCCCGGCGTGCTTGACGGCGACGGAAGGCTGATCAGCCAGATGACCACCGGCGAGGCGCGGCAAATGCTTGCGGGCGCCGCCGTCAGCGGCGGCATGATCCCGAAGCTCGAAACTTGTCTCACGGCGATCGAATGCTCGACCGGGGCTGCCCACATCCTGGACGGCCGCGTGCCGCATGTGATCCTGCTGGAACTCTTCACCGAGCATGGCACCGGCACCATGATCGTACCGGAGCAAGGAATGGCCCTGCCTTGACGCAGCGGAGGCGCTTGGCTATTCAGCGCTGCAGGATCGCCATTTGGGGGCTTCGTAACCCATGCCTTGGGACCTTGGACTGCCGCTGCTGGTCGCGCTCGCCACCCTTATCCTGTCGATCGGGATATTCTGGTCGGCGAAGACGCTGCTCTTCGATGCGCGCCGGAGCGAGGGCACAGATGATGGCCCCGGCGAGATCGACGGCGGAGCGAGAGACTCTCACTGAGTCCCTGGGCCCACCGTCCGCGTGGCGACGAACCGGTGTTCGTCGCCCTGTGTATCTTTCCTTCGATGGCAGGCGTCAACCAGCCGAGCTTTCCAGCATACTTTCGATAAGCCAAGGCTCGCCGAGCCATTCGGCAGCGAGCACCCGTGCCGGCGCTGCGGCGCGGTCTAGCAGCACTCAGGCCGTCGACGCTATCGATGACCGAAGGCGCCGTGGGCTGTCCGCGCCCCGGGCCGGCTTGTCCCGAGACGCGTCGCCTAGCGTTAGATGATCTGCCAGCTGCCGTCGGGTTGTCGGCAGGCAGTGCCGTAGGCTTCCTCCGTGCGAGTGCCGATCGTCACGGTCTGGGTGAATTCGCGGCAATAGGTCCCGTCGCTATGTTGGTATGCCGGAGCTGGCGTGAACGTGCCACTGTTGCCGCTGTCCGGGTTGTGCCACGTGCTCGTGGTGCCGGACTGCGCCGTCTCCAATGACTGCTGCGCAGAATGTTGCATTGCTAGCTGATCGGCGCGGTCGAGCGACTTGCCGATTTCACTGCCGATGAGCGCGCCGAGCACTGTACCGACTCCGGTAGCGACCACCTTGCCGCGGCCTTTGCCGACCTGTGCGCCGGCGACCCCGCCGGCCACCGCGCCGAGCAGCGTGCCGAGGCCTTGCTTCTGACCGGTGGTTTCAGTACAGGCGGCAAGCGCCAGCGCTGCCAGCCCGAGCACCGCGAACTTCAATTTGTGCATGGATCGTCTCCTTGCATCTGTGTCATGAGCCCACGACGCGCGAACTGACCGACGTCGCGAATCGCCAGACACCAGAACTTGCGCAGCATGATTCGTCTGCTTGCGCCTGTGTTGTCAAATCTTTGTGTCCGCAATGTGGCGCGGCGCGGAGGGCGAACTGCAGACGCCGCGGCGCACTGTGCTTCGTAGCAACAGAAATCATTGGGGAAACTCAATGCTTAAGGGAACCTATCGCTGCAGCGCAGCATGATCTCGTGTGGGTCTCAATTGATGGATCGCACGGTGCGGTAACGGCCGTTCTCAAAGCTGCCGAACAGCCGGTCCAGCAGCCGGTGCTGGATAGGTCCGCCCTCCGGGTCCGGCTCCAGGTGCCGCTCGGCGACGTAGGTGGTGTGCGCCGCATCGTGAACCAGGACGTGATACCAGGGCTTATCCTTCGGCGGGCGTGAACGTGCGACCTGCTCGTACCACCCCTCGGTTCCCTGGAAGCACGGATCGACGTCGAACACCACGCCGCGATAACCGAACTTCAAGTGGTGGACGACCTGGCCGACCTCGAACTTCGCGGCGCTGACCGTCATGGCTGCTCTCCTTCGCCTCCGGCACCCGCCGACGGGACGCTGCCGGATTCCGCCGGAGCGCGACTATAGTTCACGCCAGGCCCTGCGAATATTCGAGCCCGCACCGCGCCCGGCTAATGGCCGGTGGCGCGCGCCGTCGAGCCGGGGAGGCGGTCTCGATCGTGCGGGCGCATGAAGTCGAGCACCGGCCCCTTGGGCACGATGCGCGTGGGATTCACGCTCACGTGACTCCCGTAATAATGCCCCTTGATGTGGGCCATATTCACAGTGTCCGCGATCCCCGGATGCTGGTATAGCTCCCGCAGGTAGTTGCTCAGGTTGGGATAGTCCTCGATCCGCCGCCCGTTGCACTTGAAGTGCCCGACATAGACGGCATCGAAGCGCACCAGTGTGGGGAAGAGCCGCCAGTCGGCCTCCGTGATGCACGCGCCAGCCAGGTAGCGCCTTGTGTCCAGTCTCTCCTCCAGGCCGTCCAGGGTCGCGAACAACGCGTCGAAGGCGTCCTCGTAGGCCGCCTGCGACCGGGCGAAGCCGGTCTTGTAGACGCCATTGTTGATGTGCTCGTAGATTGGCTCGTTGATCGCGTCGATCTCGTCCCTCAGCACTGCCGGGTAGAAGTCCCGCTCACCGTCGCCCCACGCGTTGAATGCCGAATTCAACATGCGGATGATCTCGGCTGACTCGTTGTTGACGATGGTCTTCTTCTCCTTGTCCCAGAGCACGGGAACCGAGACCCGCCCGGTGTAGTCGTTCTGCGCCAGCTTGTAGACCTCGCGCAGATAGCGGGTGTCGTTGACGGTGTCGGGAATGCAGCCGGGGCCTTCGCTGAAGTGCCAGCCCTCGTCATCCATGAAGGGATCCACCACGGAGACCGAGATCACGTCCTCCAGCCCTCGTAGCGCGCGGAGGATCGTCGTCCGGTGCGCCCAGGGGCAGGCATGGGAGACATAGAGGTGGTAGCGGCCAGGCACGGCCTTGAAGCCCGAGGAACCATCGGCGGTGACGGTATCGCGGAAGGAGGTCGTGGCGCGGACAAAGCGCCCGTCGCTCTCCGTTCTGTTGTCGTCCTTGTGCCACTCACCGTCGATCATCCTGCCCATGGTTCGGTCTCCGGATACACGTCATTGCTTGTGATGAAGGTGTGAGTTGTGCTCAGCCTGCGTGGTGCCGACGCGCCTAGAGCGCCTCTCGCGAGCGGCTGGCGGAGCAGGGAGCAGAGCCCGGTTGCCCGGGCGTAGAGGTCGCCGCAGACCGTCGTGCGCCCCCTCCAAACAGGTTCTTACCCTCTGCGACTTGCCAGGCTAGGAGGCCGGGGACGCCGATCACAAGCTCGCGGACCCGCTTGACCAGCGAAAGCGCCAGCGCCACCTCGGGCCCGAGGCCGATCATCCCGCCGAGCAATACCAGCACGCCCTCCTGCACGCCAAGCGCGCCGGGCACGAAGAACGCGGCAGTGCGTGTCGCCAGGATCAGGCTTTCCAGCAGCAGGGCGTCGGCAATGGAGACCTCGTAACCCATGAAGTAGAGCGCGGCGTAGATTTCGGCGGCACCCAACGTCCAGGCAGCGAGCTGACCGGCCGCGTTCCCCGCCAGAAGCCAACGGTGCCGGTAGAGATCGAGGATCGCCTCGTCGAGCGCTTGGGCGCCGCCGATAGCGTTGTCCCACGCCCGGCCCCTGGCGAAACGCGCCACGTGGCCGATGATCCAGCCGAATGCCCCCCGTTGCTGAAAGACACAGAGCAGGATGACGCACACGAACCCGCCGGCGACGCAGTAGCCGATGGCGCGCGCGATTTCGCTCTCGCCGTGATGGGCCATCAGCAGGCCGATACCGACCAGGGTGAAGAACAGCAGTGTGATCGTGCTGAGGGTAAGGTCCACGACGACGCTCGCGCCCGCGATCCGGCCGGGCACACCCCGCATGACCAGGAGCCGCGAGCGCACCACAGCACCGCCCACCTGAAATGCCGGAACCAGCGTGTTGACCGCTTCCCCGATCCAGCGTGCCCAGAGCGCAGTCAGCACCGGCGGCCGATGTTCCTTCAGGAAGAGCAGACGCCAGACGTAGCCGTCGAGCATGATCGGCACGAGGCGCACCAGGACGACCACGACGATGCCCCAGCTCACCGCGGCAACGGCGGCAGCCACGTCGCCAGCGCCCTGGAAGCACACGAGGCCGATGACCAGCGCAATGCCGACGATGAGTCCGATGTAACCCCAGCGCCTCACCGGCGATCCCTTCTTCCACCATGAGCGCGAGAGGCCCCCGGCGGCACCGGGGGAGGCTCCATTATACCGGTGCGTCCGCAATTCGACCCGCCTATTGATGGAGGCGCCTTTGGAGCCCGCACTCTCTCTTTGGCCGCGCCTGGGCCTGCGGCGGCGCTACGACGGGCAGAGAAGCTCCGCCTCCGGGCGCCGGAAGGTCATGCGCCCACGCTTGAAGCCGTAGAGCGAAGGCGCAATCGCCGCCACCGCGTCCGCTGGATCGGCTGCGTCGAGGACCACGAGATCGGCCGCCTTGCCGATCGCGATGCCGTAATCGTCGAGCCCGAGGATTCGGGCAGAACGGCGCGTGATCATGTCGAAGCAGTCCAGCATCTCCGACCGCGCGCCCACGTGGCAGATGTTGGCGTAGAGGTTCGCCATGCGCACCAGCGAGCAATCGCCGAAGGGCGTGAACGGGTTGAGCACATTGTTGGACGAGAGCGAGCAGTTGACGCCGTGGCCGAGCAATCGGTGCGCGGGCGTGACCCCGCGCCGCACATTGGCCTCGTCGCCCCGCCCCATGAGGAAGAGATCGGTCGCAGGCAGCACGGTGCAGGCGACGCCAGCCTCGGCCATGCGGTCCGCGACCTGCGCCAGATGCTCGGGGCTCGCGGCCGACAGCTTGGTGACGTGGCCCACCGTCACCCGCCCGCCATAGCCGAAGCGCTCGGTGAGCCTGCAGACCTGGTCGAGATCAAGCGCGTCCGCGCTCTCGCCGAAGTCGAGGTGCATGTCGATATCGACATCGAACGCGCGCGCAAGCTCGAACACGCGGTCGATCTGGCCGGCGGGGTCGCTGTCGGTATAGGGCGCGGCGCCGACCACGCGGGCGCCGCGTTCCAGCGCCTCCACCATCAGCTCGTCGGTGCCCGGATTGTTGAGCAGCCCCTCCTGCGGGAAGACGCAAATCTCCAGATCGATTGCCCAGCGATAATCGTCGATCAGCGGCAGCACGCCGTCGAAGCCTCTCATTCCGATGCCGGGGTCGACCTCCAGGTGGGTGCGCATGTGGGTGGTGCCCTGGGCGATGCAGGCGTCGAGCACGCGTCGGGCGCGGGCGTTCACGTCATCGGCGGTGAACGCCTGCTTGACGCGCGCCACCTCGTCGATGGCCTCGGCGAGGTCGCCCCGCTCCGCGCGGCAGCGGTCGAGAATGCAGGCCTTGTCGAGGTGGATGTGGGTCTCGATGAAGCCGGGCGCCACCAGGCGGCCGTCCAGGTCGAGCACCGGCGCATCGGCTTCGATCTGTGGCGCAATCTCGGCGATGCGCTCGCCGGCGATGCCGATGTCGAGCCGGGTGCCGTCGCCGCCAGCGATCAGAGCGCCGCGCAGGATCTGCTCCATGCCTCGGCTCCCGCGCCTGCCCCGGCTCCCTCGCGCGCGCCTTAGGGCATCAGCGCAGCATGTAGCGCTGGGCGAGGGGCAGCTCGTCGGCCGGATCGCAGGTCGCGAGCTCGCCGTCGAGCCGCACCTCGAAGGTCTCGGGGTCCACCGTCACCTCGGGGCAGGCGCCGTTGTGCAGCATGTGGCCCTTGGCAAGCTTGCGCGTACCTTGCACAGGCACGGTGCGGCTCTCCAGCCCAAGCTTGCCGGCAATATCGGCGTCGGCCGCCGCCTGGGAGACGAAGCTCAGGCTCAGCGCCTCCTTGGCCCGGCCGAAGGCGCCCCATTGCGGGCGCATGAGCAGCGGCTCGCAGGTCATCAGCGAGGCCGCGCTGTCTCCCATCGCCGACCACACGATGAAGCCCCCCTTGATCACCAGCTCCGGCTTGATGCCGAAGAAGGCCGGGCGCCAGAGCACCACGTCGGCAAGCTTGCCTGCCTCCAGCGAGCCGATATGGCGGTCGATGCCGAAGGTGCGGGCCGCGTTGATGGTGTACTTCGCGATGTAGCGCTTGATTCGCTCGTTGTCGCCCTTGGCGGTCTGTTCCGAGAGTAGCCGCCCGCGTTGGCGCCGCATCTTGGACGCAAGCTGCCAGGTACGGCAGATGACCTCGTTGATCCGCCCCATTCCCTGACTGTCGGAACCCAGCATCGAAATCGCGCCGATGTCGTGCAGCACGTCCTCGGCAGCGATGGTCTGGGCCCGAATCCTGCTCTCCGCGAAGGCCACGTCCTCGGGCACCGCCGGGTTCAGGTGGTGGCAGACCATGATCA
>JAPPKP010000007.1 GCA_028819955.1 Rhodospirillaceae bacterium
TATCTGTAAATAAATGAAAAATGAAGATTGCGAAAAAACTTGTTCCGGGCATCCATGATTTTCAACGGGTTCGTCGGAGTCGTGTGTGAACACGTGGATGGCCGGGTCGAGCCCGGCCATGACGATTGGGGGTGTGGCGCAGATGGATAGAAGCTTCTAGAACAGAACGCTGGATGCTCGCATGACCGGGGTGGCAGGCTCATCGCTGCCGGCTCTCCCAGTCGGGATGGACCCAGGGCACGTCGTTGGCCGGCGGCAGCGGCTCGCGGCCGAGGATGTGGTCCGACGCCTTCTCGCCCGTCATGATGGAGGGCGCGTTGAGGTTGCCGTTGGTGATGTGGGGGAAGATCGAGCTGTCCGCCACGCGCAGCCCCTCCACCCCGATGACCCGGCAGGCTGGGTCGACCACCGCGTCCGCGTCGCCGGCCGCCCCCATGCGGCAGGTGCCGCAGGGATGGTAGGCGCTCTCCACGGCGCCCTTCACGAAGTCGTCGATCTCGTCGTCGCTCTGGACGGCGGCGCCCGGTGCAATCTCCTCGCCGGTGTAATCCGCGAGCGCCGGCTGGGAGAGAATCTCCCGAGTCAGCCGGATGCAGGCCCGAAAAGTCTGCCAGTCCTCCTCGTGGGACATGTAGTTGAAGAGGATCGAAGGCCTTGCGCCGGGTTCGGACGACGTAAGCCGCACCCGGCCCCGCGACTTGGACCGCATCGGCCCCACATGGGTCTGGAAGCCATGGCCCTCGGCCGCGGCCTTGCCGTCGTAGCGCACCGCGAAGGGCAGGAAGTGGTACTGGATGTTCGGGTACTTCACGCCGGCGCGGGAGCGGATGAAGCCGCAGGACTCGAAGTGATTGGTGGCGCCGAGGCCGTTCCTGAACATGAGCCAGCGCGCCCCGATCATCGCCTTGGAGAACAGGTTCCAGTGGCGATAGAGGGTGATCGGCTGCCGGCATTTCACCTGGAGATAGATTTCCAGGTGGTCCTGCAGGTTGGCGCCGACGCCCGGCCGGTCGGCCACGACCTCGATGCCGTGCTCCTTGAGATGCTCGGCCGGGCCGATGCCGGAGAGCATGAGCAGCTTGGGCGAGTTGATCGAGGAGGCTGCGAGAATGACCTCGGCGTGCGCGCGCACGCGACGGACCGTGCCGCCGGTCTCGTACTCGACGCCGACCGCGCGCTGGTCCTCCATCACCACACGGCGAACGTGGGCATGGGCCCGGAGCGCCAGGTTGCGGCGCTGCAGCGCGGGCTTGAGATAGGCGTTGGCGGCTGACCAGCGGCGGCCGCGCCACACGGTCATCTCCATCGCGCCGAAACCTTCCTGGCGCTCGCCGTTGTAGTCGGCGGTCATCGCGTAGCCGGCCTGCTCGCCCGCTTCGATGAAGCCCTTGTACAGCGGGTTCTCCATGGACCCGCGGGTGACATGGAGTGGGCCGTCGCTGCCGCGCCATCCGGCCTGGCCGCCGTGAGACTGCTCCATGCGTCGGTAGTAGGGCAGCACGTGGCGATAGCCCCAGCCCGCCGCGCCCAGCTCCTCCCAGGTGTCGAAGTCGCAGGCGTTGCCGCGCACGTAGACCATGCCGTTGATGGACGACGAGCCGCCGATCACCTTGCCGCGCGGGGTCGCGAGACGGCGTCCGCCGAGGTGCGGCTCGGGCTCGGTGACGTAGCCCCAGTCGTAGCGCGGCATGTTCATGGGGTAGGAGAGGGCGGCCGGCATCTGGATCAGCGGGCCGGCATCGGTCCCGCCGTGCTCCAGCACGAGCACGCGGTTGCGCTCGTCCTCCGAGAGCCGCGCGGCGAGCACGCTGCCGGCGGAGCCCGAGCCTACGATCACATAGTCGAACGCGTCGTCGAAACGGTCGGCCATCGAAGTCACGCGGCGCCCGCGTTCAACGAGTCGCGATCTGGCTGTCGATATGCGCTTCCATGATCGCCATCGCGCTCTCGCTGTGGGGCTCCGCGTCGCCGAGCACGCGGCGCAGCCACAGCCCGTCGATCATGGCGGCGGTGGACTCGGCGGCGACTTCAACGGATTCCCGCGTCGGCAGCTGCCGGTACTCGTGGCGCAGGTTGCTGATCAGCCGGCGTTGGTAGATGCGCAGCAGCCGGCGCACCTCCGGCTCCGTCAGTGCCTGGACGTAGAAGGTGAGCCAGGCGGAAATGACCTCCGGCTGGAGCTGCTCGTCGCAGAAGCTGCCGTCCGCGATCGCGGAGAGCCGCTCGCGCGGGGTCTTGGCTTCGCGCAGGCGCTCCCTGATGCCGGCACCGAACTCGATCAGCAGGTGGCGCATGGTCGCGATGAAGAGCGCGCCCTTGGAGCCGAAGTAGTGATGGACCAGCCCCTGGGAGAGGCCGGCCTCGCGCGCGACATCGCCGGTGGTTACGTCGACGAACCCCCGGTCGTGAATGCTCCTGATCGCCGCCTCGACGAAGGCGCGCCGGCGCACGGGCGCCATTCCGGTCTTGGGCATCGGCTGCTCCTGTACTCCCCGCCATTATATTGGTTGGTTGACCAATCAACAAAAGATTGCGAGAGTCCCCGCAACGTAGCGAGCGTGAGGGAGGGTTCAATGCATATTCGGGTGACATCCGCAATCGCCGCCGTCGCCATGGGCGCCGCGGCCATGGCGGGCAATGCCTATGCCGACGACGCCGCCACCTGCAGCGAGGTGGAATTCTCGGATGTCGGCTGGAGCTGCATCACGGCGACGACGGCCGTGGCAACCACGGTTCTCGAAGGGCTCGGTTATGAGCCCAAGGCGACCGTGCTTTCGGTGCCGGTGACCTTCGCCAGCCTTTCCAACGGCGACATCGACGCCTTTCTCGGGCTCTGGCTGCCGACCCAGCAGAGCATGATCGACCCCTACTTCAATGACGGCACCGTCGAGAACGTGGGCGTCAATCTCGAGGGCGCCAAGTACACCCTCGCCGTGCCCACCTATGTTTACGAGGCAGGGGTCAAGACCTTCGGCGACATCGCCGCCCACGCCGACAAGTTCGACAACAAGTTCTATGGCATCGAGCCCGGCAACGACGGCAACCTGATCATCCAGGGCATGATCGACGCCGACGCCTTCGGCCTCAGCGGCTTCGAGGTCGTCGAGTCGAGCGAGCAGGGCATGCTCTCCCAGGTCGAGGCCGCGGTCAGGAGCGACGAGTGGATCGTCTTCCTCGGCTGGGAGCCGCATCCCATGAACCGCCGCTTCGACATGAGCTATCTTGATGGCGGCGACGACTACTTCGGCCCCAACTTCGGCGGCGCCACGGTCTACACCCTGGCCCACGCCGGCTACTCCGAGGCCTGCCCCAACGTCGGCGCACTGTTGAAGAACCTGCGCTTCTCGTTGGCGCTTGAGAACGAGATGATGGGCTATATGCTCGACGACGGGATGGACCCGCAGGCAGCCGCCCGGAAGCTCGTCGAGATGCACCCGGAGCTGGTCGACGAGTGGCTCGCGGGCGTGACCACGTTCGACGGCCAGGATGGCGCGGCAGCCGTGAAGGCCCATCTCGGCATGTAGCGACCGATTACGCGGGCGGTCCAACGGGCCGAATCTGCGGGCGGTCGGCGCTGAGAGGCGCCGGCCGCCTGTCCCGTCCGGTCGGGGAGGGGCGTCATGGGCACCGACGATCTCGGAGTCCTTACCGAGAAAGTACCGATCGGCAAGTGGGTCGCCAGCGCAATCGAGTTCATCAAGGACAACTTCTTCCACGAGCTCCGAGCGTTCTCCGGCGGCCTGGACTGGGTGCTCGAAGCCTTCGCCTACTTCCTCGCTCTGATCCCGCCGCCGGTCTTCATCTTCCTCGTGGCGGCCGTCGCCTTTTATCTGCATCGCAGCATCGTGCTGGTGATCGGCGTGGTCATCGGGCTGCTGCTGATCCTCAACATCGGCTACTGGGACGAGATGCTGTTCACGGTGGTGCTGGTCTCGGCCTCCACCATCGTGTGCATCCTGGTGGGCGTGCCCATCGGCATCGCCGCGGCGCACAGGCCCTGGCTCTACCGGATGCTGCGCCCGATCCTCGACCTGATGCAGACCATCCCGCCCTTCGTCTATCTGATCCCCACGCTCACCTTCTTCGGGCTGGGCCTGGTGCCGGGGCTGATCTCCACCGTGATCTTCGCCATCCCGGCGCCCATTCGCCTCACCCATCTCGGCATCTCCAGCGCGCCCCGGCCGCTCCTGGAGGCGGGCCGCGCCTTCGGCGCCAGCGACAGGCAGCTCCTGCTCAAGGTCGAGCTTCCTCACGCGATGCCGACCATCATGCAGGGCATCACCCAGTGCATCATGCTGTCGCTCTCGATGGTGGTGATCGCGGCGCTGGTGGGGGCCGACGGGCTCGGCGTGCCGGTGGTGCGCGCGCTCACCACGGTCAACGTGGCCCAGGGCTTCGAGGCAGGATTGGCCATCGTGGTTGTCGCCATCGTGCTCGATCGCATCCTGAAGCAGGTCGAGAGGCGCAAGGGTAGGGGCGGCACCGCCGCACGCTGATGGCCGTCATCACCTTCGACCGGGTCGATGTGATCTTTGGCCGCCGCGTCAAGGAGGCGCTCGCCCTGCTCGACGCCGGTGCCGACAAGGACCGCATCTTCGAGGAGACCGGCCAGGTGGTGGGCGTGCAGGACGCCTCGCTCCAGGTCGAGGCCGGCGAGATCTTCGTCCTCATGGGGCTCTCGGGCTCCGGCAAGTCGACGCTGCTGCGCTGCGTCAACGGCCTCAACCGGGCCACGCGCGGCCGCGTGCTGATCGACGACGGCGGCACGGAGGTCGACGTCACCGACTGCGACCCCAAGCTCATGCGCACGCTGCGCATGAACCGCGTCTCCATGGTCTTTCAGCAGTTCGCGCTGATGCCGTGGCGGACCATCGGCGCCAACGTCGCCTTCGGGCTGGAGGTGCGCGGCGTGCCCAAGGCCGAGCGGCGCGAGCGCGTGCAGGAGGTGCTCGACCAGGTCGGGCTCGGCTCCTGGCTCGACCACTATCCGCACGAGCTTTCCGGCGGCATGCAGCAGCGCGTGGGCCTTGCGCGCGCGTTCGCCACCGATGCCGAGATCCTGCTGATGGACGAGCCCTTCTCGGCTCTCGATCCGCTGATCCGCGAGCGCCTGCAGGACGAGCTCTTGGCGTTGCAGCAGACGCTGCGCCGGACCATCCTGTTCGTCAGCCACGACCTGGACGAGGCGCTCAAGATCGGCACCCGGATCGCCATCATGGAGGGTGGGCGCATCATCCAGGTGGGGCCGCCGGAGCAGATCGTCACCGAGCCGGCCGACGAGTACGTGCGCCAGTTCGTCGCCAACGTGAATCCGCTCAACGTGCTGCGCGGCGTCACGCTGATGCGCCCGCTGGCCGAGCTCCGCAGCGAAGACGACGTGCACCTGCTCGACGACGCGTCGGCCATGTTCTGCCGGCTGGACTCGGACGGGCGCCCGGAGGCGTTCAGCCTCGAAGGCACGCGGGCCGCGCTCGTGCCGTACCGGGAAGGCCTCGATCTTGCCTCGCTCGGCAACGGCACGATCGTCGCCGGCGGCCCCGAGACCACCATGCGCACCGCGCTTGAGGTGCGTCACGAGACGGGGCGGTCGATGCCGCTGATCGACGACGGCGGGCGGCTGATCGGCGTGATCGGGGCCAAGGAGCTGATGGTGGCGCTGGTGCACCGGGGCGCCGGTCCACCGCCTGAGGATGCGGACGCGTCGGCGGCCGATCCGGCACTGTCCAAACGATGAAGGGGACCGCCATGGCTCACAGGGTCAGCAGACTCGCGCTGTTCCTGCTCGCGCTCGTCGCCGCCCCGGCGATGGCCTCGGCGCACTACGTCGATCTGAACCAGGCGCTGCACAGCAGGAACACGTTGACCGTGGGTATCGCGCTCACCGGCCAACCCTTCGCCTACAAGAGGGACGGCGTGGTGCGCGGCTTCGAGGTCGAGATGGCGCAGGCGGTCGCCGAGGCCCACGGGCTCGCGCTGGAGGTCGTCCGCCTGCCCCGTGCGCAGTTGGCGGCGGCGCTCGCCGCAGGCGAAGTGGACACGGCCAACACCCTCGCGCTGGAAGAAGAGCCGGCGGGCATCAAGACCGTGCCCTACCTCGTGGTCGGCGATCACCTGATGGTGCTCCGGGGCAACCCGTTTCGGATCCGCGAGACGGACGACCTGAGCGGCCGGGTCACCTCGGTCACCTCGGGCTCGACCGGGGAGCAGTTCGCCCACGCCCTCAACCGGGAGTTCGAGGAAGCAGGCCGCGAGCCGATGCACGTCCACTCCTTCCCCGACGAGCGCTGGACCCACTTCCCGGTCTCCATGGGGCACGCACAGGGCTACTTCATCCAGACCGTGAGCGCGGTGGCGGTCGACGCCGATCCCGATTCGCGCAACCGCCTGGTCGACGGCGTGTTCCGACCGGTGCGCGAGGTGGGCTTCGCCATCCGGGCGGACAACGACAAGCTGCACCACGCCATCGAGCACGCCGTCGCCGCCATGGTCGCCACCGGCAAGTACCGCCGCCTGCGGGAGGCCTACGCGCTGCCGCCCGAGCTCTCCCCCTATCGATAACCCGCCCCGCCCCGTTCACCGCACCATAGTCCGGGGTGCTACTCGGCGAGGGGCGTGACGGGAAGTCCGGGCTAGGCTCTTGGTCTCTCGTGCGCGGCCGTCAGCTGCGCGAGCCGCGCGTCCGCCCTTCGCACGGCGGCGACGGCCGCCAAGCCGAGACCGGGACAGACCAGCATGGTCCACCACGCCGATGCCCAGTCGCCGACCGCCTCTGTTGCGGCGGCCAGCAACGGCGGGCCGATCACGCTGCCGAGCGCGGCCCCCTGCGCCACGAAGCCGCTCGCCATGGCGATCTGCTCCCGACTGGGCGCGTGCGCGGCGCCGCCTTCGAAGCAGGCGGCGGGCAGCAGTCCGCCGAGCAGGGTGAAGCAGAGCGCGAGCGGAATCTTGGCGACGTCGGGTGTGACGGGTGCGAAGAGCGCCGCCGCGCACACGCCCATCGCCAGGTAGGCGCTGCCGATCAGCAGCCAGCGCGAGGCGCCGCGGTGCAAGAGCGATGCGCCGGCGACAACGCCTAGCCCTGTGAAGGAGACGATGAGCGCGGTGAACAGAGCTGCGCCGGCGAGCGAGCGGCCTTGGGTCTCGATCAGGAAAGTCGGCAGCCACGTCATCAACGCCAGCCACTGGATCGAGAACAGCACGAAGCATGCGCCGAACAGCCAGGGCCCCGGCCGCGCCAGTGTCGCGCGCGCTCCCGCGCCGAACTTCCAGGGGCCCGGCGCTGGCCGCGCCGCCCGCCCGCTCGCTCCGTCGTCTGCCGTGCTGTCGCCCTGCAGCGGATGCCAGCGTCGCGGCGCCGTCCGCCAACCGAAGGCGAGCAGATAGAGCATGATGAGCCCGGCATTCAGGAACCAGAGGCCGCGCCAGCCGATCGAACCCAGCAGCACCGTCGCGATCACCAGCGAGAGCGCCATGCCGACCGGCATGTAGGTGCCCCAGGCGCCGACAGCCAGGCGGCGCACCTCGATGCGCGTTGCCGCGGCGATCAGCTTGGGCGCCGCCACCGTGAGGGTGGCAAAGCCGAAACCTTCAACGATGCGGGTCGCGAGCAGCAGCGGACCGCTCTCGGCGAACCCGCCGGCAAGGCTCGCGAGCCCCATCACCGCGCCCCCTGCATAGATCATCCGCCGGGCGCCCCAACGGTCGATCAGCAGCCCACCCGCCACGCCAAATACGGCGCCGACGCCGTAGAACGACGATGCGATCAGTCCGGCGATCACGCGGGGCAGGTCGAGCTCCGCCTCCAGAAGCGGCAGCGTCGGCGGGACCTTGCCGACCTGCAGGCCCACGAGGTAGCCGGCCGTGAGCGCGAGGGCCACGATGTCCCAGCGGGTGCGCCCGGTCGCCATCCGTGGGAGGACCTACGGCACCGCGCTATGGTTCGATGACGATTGCGGCTCCGGGCTCCCGCCATGAGAGCAGCACCGGACGGATCGCCCATGCGCCGGAGCGGCGCGCGCCGGGCAGACGAAGGACCATGGAGTCACGCGGGTTGGTCGCTCGTCGACAGGGCCTCTCGCCCGAAGCGCTCGACCGCCTCCAGGGTCTCGCGCACGTCGTCCCAGGTCGTGGTGTGACAACTCACAAGCGAGATTTACCTGTCGTTCCACATCTGGACAGCGTTTCTCTCTCCTCCAATAATGGATACACTACAGGCAGTTGGACGTCACGTCAACGGGATTCGCGTCGGAGCGCGGGGTCCTTAAGGCAGAGTCCTCACTAGCCCGATAGTTGCATTCGGGGACTTGACGTATTTCATTCGAATGTCGGCGTCACAAGCTGGTGGCTCTCTTCTGGAAGCGCCTTCTAAACTTGGTTTTGGATTCCATAACCTATGTGTAAGATACGTTCTAACGACTATTTGTCCTGCAGGCGAGGCGATGGCAGATTGCGCGCGAATGGCGCGGCGCATTGCGCGTGGGATTCGGTGATCTTATAGCGACACAGGCGCGACACAGGGCGCGAGCGGAGCGGTCATACCAGAGGAGGCGGACGGCATGAGCGGAGCAGCCGAGGGGCGCAAACGGCAGCGTGCCGTGATGGCCACAGATAGCGACTGGCAGACCATTCGTGAGCGCGCAGACGCGGCGGGTATGGACGTCTCACGCTTCATATTGGAACGGCTCACGGCGCCTGCTCCGGTGCCTGTCGATCCGGTCTTGACGCGCGATCTTGCGGGCGCGGTGGCGCGCATCGAGAGGGTCGTGCGGGTGCTCTACGAGGTCGAGAAAGAGCGCGTCGAGAGCTCCGCAGGGGCGGAGACCTGGCAGGCTCTGGTGCGCCGTGCCGGAGCACGGATCGATGCCGAGGAGGCTCTCGGGTGACTGCCATCGAGGGTGGCGGTGGCGGGAAGCGGGATCTTGCGCGCGCGCGCAGCATCTACTGCTCGCCGGAGAACCGCGCATTGATCGCACGGCGTGCCAAGGAGGCGGGGATGAGTTTCTCGCGCTTCATGATCGCCTGCGCGCTTCACGGTGCAGACGAGGACGATGAGGAGGGTCCTCGCTTGATCCTGACCGAGGATGAGCAGCGGCAGCTCCTGGAGCGCGTGGCGCTTCTGAACCGGTGTAACGATGCGCTGCTGTCGCGTCTGCCGGGGACTGAGATATCGGCGCTCGGCGCACTTGAGCGTGCTTGCGCTCCCTGATGGCGCGACGCTCCGGTTATTCGATGGTTTT
>JAPPKP010000067.1:0-27690 GCA_028819955.1 Rhodospirillaceae bacterium
CGTCACAGCTCGCTGTGGCATCGGGGTGCTCCTTCTTGCGGTTGTCGTGAACCACTCGGAGTACCCCACTCCCGCCTGACACATAAATGCTTACGTCACCGCTGCAATTGCGCATTTGATAGCACATTCAACAAATGCTATCATTCGGGTCGTCACTTCAGGTCTGCCATCAAGGAGCCAGCCATGGCGCAAATCACCATCCGGCAAATCCCCGACGAGGTCCACCGGGCGCTGAAAGCACAGGCCCGGGCCCAGGGCAAGAGCGCCGAGGCGCTGGCGCGGAACATCCTGCGGCGCGGGCTGTTCCCCGCCGACCGCGCACGCCCGGGCGACATGCTCCGGTCCATTTGGAAGGACGCCGACTTCTCGGATGCATCCTTTGAGCGCGATTGCTCACCAATCGACCCGGCCTCGTTCGAATGATCCTGCTGGACACGAGCGTGGTCTCTGAAACCATGAGACCGGCACCGGATCCGGGGGTCATGGATTGGTTGAACCAACAGGAACTGGAGTCGCTCTGGCTGTCGGTGATCACCGTCATGGAACTCCGGTTCGGCGCTGCCCTCCTGGCGCCGAGCGCGCGGCGGCAGATTTTTGAAAACGGCATCGATGAAACTGTGGACCGGGTGTTCAGGGGCCGAATCAAGCACCTCGACGAACCGGCGGTTCGGGTGTTCGCGGATCGGGCGGCAACCGCCCGGCGCAACGGCCGGCGGGTCGGATTCGCCGATGCGGCGATCGCGGCAATCGCGGTCGCCTCGGGGTTCCACGTCGCCACCCGCGACACGGCCCCCTTCCGTGACATGGGCGCCAGTGTGATCAACCCCTGGAGCTGATCCCGGCCGCTGACGCCGGCTTCGACCGGCCTTTGCGCACCGGAACACTGCCAGTCAATCTGGTACGCGCTCCAGACGGAGCCCTTGCATCCGCCGCCGCCGGCCAGTTCGCGGTTAGTCCGCAGGGATTATTCACAGGCGTTCGCCTGGTTGCAGGCCACACCGGTTTCCGGCACCAGGTGGGACGCTCACCCGGGGATTTTCCCCCGTCCCGTCTTTCAGTTGCCGCTGAGAGCCGGGCCTTCTACCGTCCGCAGCCATCACGGCGGAGGCGCTTCGGATGACGACGTTTGCCGACATGATCAGTGTGCAGTTCCACGAGACGGCGGATGCGCGGTTCCGGGTGCTGCAGGGCGGCAGCGGACCCGACATCGTCTGGGTTCCCGGAGGGGACAGCCCGGCACACTACTGGGCCGAGCAGTTCGAGTTCTTCTGCCGTGACCTGAGATCGACTGCCTACGATCCCCGGGGTGCGGGGGAGACAACGAGCACGCCGCCACCCTGGTCGATGAAGCAGTTCGGCGATGACTGTGCCAGCATCATCGAGGCCTACTGTTCGCCGCCCGTCATCCTCGCCGGACTGTCCATGGGGTCGCTCATCACCCAGCAGGTCGCCATCGATCACCCCCGTCTCGTCCGACTTGCCATCGTCATGGGGACATCGGCCAGAATCGCCGGCTTCACGCGAGACTGGATGGCGGCGGAAATCCAGGCTCGGGTCGACGGCACCCTGGCCATGCCTGCAGACTTCGCCGCATGCCACTACGCTGCATTCGCCTATCCCGCCAATGCCCTGGAGGACGATGCCCTGTGGGAACGGATCAAGGCTGCCTACACGCCCCGCTTTGCCGACCGGGACCCGCAGATGCTGATCGCTCAGTGGCAGGCGTGCCTTGACTACGACGTGACGGCCGCTCTCGCCGACTGTCCCGTGCCCATCCACGCGGTTGCCTTCTCGGAGGATATCCAGACGCCGCCGCGCCTCGTCCGGCGGGTGGCCGAAGCGGCGCGGCACGGTCACTACCACGAACTTCCCGGTCTCGGACACGTGTCGCTCAACCGCCATGCTCCGCGGACCGTCAACGCCTTTCTCGCCTCGCTCATCGCCGAACACGGCTGAACCGGAGAGACCTCCCGCCCGTTTCCATTTTCCAGCGATGCGTTGCGGCCGGACCCGTCTCCTGCGTCGCCCCCCAGCCGGAGGATTGACCGGTCAGTCAATTTCGTGTGGGCGGAAGGTTCCGGGCCGACACAATTCATCCCGAGGGCGATGCAGGAACCTGTGTTACGTACACGAAACACCGCCATGCCCTCGTCGCCGTGGCAGCCCTCTTCACGGCCTGCGCGGTTCCCGGCAGCTCGTCAGCTGCCGCCCGAGCGACCGGGAGGAGATCTGCCGGCGGACGAGGAGAACATGCGCCTGGCGCTCTCCCAAGCCGAGCAGCGCGACCTTCTCAACCACTCCTTGTCGGGGACGTTGCCGACAAGGCAGTGCGGATTCCCGACCAGGGCAGTGTGCATTGCAGAAGGCGGACGCCGGATTGTCGCGGCACGGAATCTGCCGTAAGGTCCGCGCTCACCGTCGCCGGAAGAGGAGCGAAGCGCCGTCATGGACGCGACATCCAGCACAAGTGACCGGCGGCGGCGCCTGGTTGCCGATGCCATCGCCGCTATACGCGTCGCGATGGACGGGGGGCCTTCGCTCGACAATCTGGCCAGGGGCAAGGCGCGGCTGATCGAGCTGGCGGGTTGTCGCGAGTTCTTCACCTTCGAGGATTTTCCCCTGCCCGACGACGATGCCATGGAGTGTTCATATCTGGTCCACGAGGACGAAGACGGTGGCTACGCCCTCTACGTGAATTCCGGCGCGGCGCATCAGTACTACGCGCCGCACGACCACGGGAACGCTTGGGCGATCATCGCCGGTGTCGAGGGACGCGAACGGCACCGGTTCTACCAGCGCCGGGCCGATGGCGAACCGGGAGCGGGGCCAGTCGTCGAGAAAGGCGAGGTGATCGTCGCGGCGGGCGGGGCAGTCACCATGCAGCCGGACGGCATTCACGAAGTCAACGCCATGGACGGCAAGCCGCTTCTCCATCTTCATCTCTACGCCAGAAACTTCGTCCTGCAGGGCGAGCGCTGGAAGTACGATCCGGACACGGGCATGGCCGAACCGTTCCACCTGGATGAACTCGGGAGCATTATCGACGCCCGCTGAGGCCGTTTTCTTCTGGTCCGGCCACCACAGTCAATCGGAGGAGTCACCATGGCGACCCTGACACCCGGCGCGCTCGAAGCGTGGCGCAACCGCGAACGCCGCATGGTGTTCACGACGAGCGACGCCAACGGCGCGCCCAATGCGATCTGGGTTCTGTGCGCCGAGTTCTACGGCGACGAGGCCTTCGTGATCGCGAACAATTCGATGGACAAGACCCTGGAGAACGTCGTCCGGGGCGGCCGGGCCTCGCTGCTCTACATCGCACCCGAGCGCGAGGCCTATCAGGTGAAGGGCACGGTCGAGCATCATCCCGAGGGTCCCGTCTACGATAGCATGAAGGGCTGGCTCAATCCGGACTATCCGGGCCATAGCGCCGTCCTGCTCCACATCGAGGAGGTCTACCGAGGCTCCGAACGTGTCGCATGAGGAGGCCGACGTCATGACCCTTACGCACGACATGGTCCGCGCGATGGTCGATCACGCCCTTGCCGGTCCCCGCGTTCATCCGTCGATCCGGATGGCCGTCGCGGTGGTTGACGCCGGTGGCTACGCGCTCATGGCGGTGCGCGAGATCGGGGCCCCGCCGCTATTGCTGGATATCGCCGAATCGAAGGCAAAGTCCTGCGTCGCGATCGGCATGCCGACGCGCGCCATCATGGATCTGGCGCTCAAGAAGCCGACCTGGTTCGAAAGCGCGTCGCGTGTCGCCCAGAGCAGGGTCGGCCTGCCGATCTGGGGCGCGCTCGGCGGCGTCATCATGCGCGACGGGCGCGGGGAGCTGCTGGGCGCAGTCGCCACGGCGGGCGACACGGGCGTGGGCGACGAAGCGCACGCCAAACGCGCCATCGAGAGCGTCGGACTAATCGCCGATGTCGAGGGCCTCGACGTGGAATGGTGAGACTCTCGTAAGTCCGCTCCGGAAGAAGACGAAGCAGCGGATCGCGACGTTCTTGCGGGATCGGCAACGATGTTATGCTCCGTCGCGGAATCGCGGCCGCACCGGATTTCCTGGACATCCAGGCCATGGAGAGTGGCGCCACTGCTTGCCGGGCATGGCGGTCGTCAACCCGATAGTCTCGCCGGCGGGAGTCAGTTGGATCTCGCGAGGCTGCCCGGGACACCGCAAAGACCCGGGATGCTGGTCATGAATGTCCCGAGTTCGCCGACAGTCTCGCGAATCTTCAGTGGAAGAGCGCGAATGCGGCCGACGGTCCGGGGGAACCAACCGGACCACCATTCACCCGAGGCGACACGCGTCCATGCCCGCGCCACGGGTGTCATGGATCGCTCACTCGGCCACCCGGTCAAAGAGGTGGCTCATGCCTGTTGAGTGAGCGCCCCGAAGACGCCCGGCGTGGCAGACATCTTCCGCCACGCCGGGAGGCATACCCTGAGAGTCATCGCCTCGACGCCACCGCGCCTCGTCCGGCGGGTGGCCGAAGCGGCGCGGCACGGCCACTACCACGAACGTCCCGGTCTCGGACACGTGTCACTCAATCGCCATCCTCCGCGGACCGTCAATACCTTTCTCGCCTCGCTCATCGCCGAACACCGCTGGACCGGAAAGCCCTCCCGCCCGCGGCCATCCTTCCGCAATGGGGAACGCTCTCCAGTGTCTCGCCTGAGGCTGAATGATTGACTGGTCAATCAATTTTAGGTGGCCAGGAAGGCTCTGGACTGACACAATTCCTGCCGAGTGCGATGGAGGAACTTGTGTCATGTTCACGAAACACCGCCATGCCCTCGTTGCCGTGGCAGCCCTCTTCACGGCCTGCGCGGTTCCCGGGAGCGGTCACTCTGAGATCCTGATCTACACCTTCCCGGTCTGCGGGGCGCCCAACAGCTACGAAGCGGGCTGGGTGCCCAACGGCGATCCCATGGTCAATGGCGAGATGACGCTGACCATCGATGCGGAAAAGGGGCTGATGTCGCTGAAGCCGTCACAGGAACTGCTCGACAGCATCCGCTACCCCACAATCCACGCGCATCTCTACGACCTGCAGCACCGATACAGCAACACCGACCTCGGCCAGTCGACCATCTGCTGGGCCTACTACAACACCGAAGGCACACGGGGCGGAACCTGCGCCCACGACGACTATGACTGCCAGTCCCTGACCGGTGTGACCGATTGGCCCTGGGATGCCTATGGCTACTACGTCGAATGGTACCGGGACTACCTCAGGACGGTCGCCTCGGAGAACGCCGACGGCTGGTGGCTGATGCTGCACTTCGCCGGCGGCCACTTTGCGACCGACGAGAATGGCCGCCTGATCGAGTGGGACGGCTCGCCCTTCATGGAATCGTCGTTCTACGGCCTCAACCAGATCCGGACCGACTGCAACGCGCGCGTCGGCCGCACGCTCGCCAACCGTGACTTCGGCCACGGCGACAGGTGCAACGCGATGCTCGAGGGCGTGATGGCCAACGATTACTTCCTCGACGCCAACGGCATCGCCTGGGTCGACGAAAACGGCGCGCTCACCGACGAGGCCGTCGCCATGGGCTATGACCTCGAGACCGAGTATCTCTTCTTCAACTACCGTGACAACGGGCAGTCCGATCGCTGGGGCGGTCCTGATGGCGGTGCGGGCGGCTTCCTGACGGGGGACAGCGAGGGCCGTTGTCTCGCATGGCCACCGAAATCCTATGGCCAGATTCCGGATCCGGACAATGACATGGAAAGCGCGCAACTCACCTCGCAGTAGGGCGTCCCCGCCCTTTCCCAGTCACTGGAGCCATGCTGTGGCAGGCCCGCCCTGAAACGGCCTGGTGGACCATCAGGTAGAGCGGGGCATGGACGGGCCGCCTGCGGATGCCCCGGGGAAAGACTGCAGATCCTGCCACCGGCAAAAGGGAGCAAACACCATGACAACATGGTCAAGATCCGGGCATGCGATGCTGGCTCTACTGCTGTCGCTTGCCGTTGCTTCTTCGGCAACGGTCGCGTCCGCACAGGACACGGATGAAGCAATGCCCTTCACTCGCAGCGAACTCTACACCTATCTCGCCGGCAACACCCAGGTCTGGGATCCGAACGGTGGGGCCTACTATGCAGAGGACGGGACCCTCCAGACCCTGTGGGACGGTGTGCGCGACTCCGGGACATGGTCAACCACAAAGGACGGTGAGCTGTGCTGGCACATCTACAATTGGGGTGAACTCCCTTGCGAGGCCTACTATCACAGCGCCGGAGCCGTCATCTACGCCTACCAGGGTGACACGGGATCCGCCCCCGAACTCCAGGAGGGAAACACCCTGGATTACCTGCAGGCCGGTGTCGAAGCGCCGGATTCCATCGAAGACATCGATCCGAACTTTGCTCTGGACCTCTTCACGCCGGAGGAGACCCACGCACTGGTGTCGGACAAGACGGCGATCCTCGACGCCGATGCCTTTGGCGCGGTCTACCATGCGCCCGATTTCACCCTGACGACCGTGTGGAACGGCGTTCACCAGACCGGCACCTGGAGCATCGATGGCGAAGGAGGGGTCTGCTGGCACGTCGTCGCCTGGGGCGAGGAGCCGTGCCGGTACCACTTCTTCAAGGACGGCGTCCTCATGGTCCTTTACAAGGAACTGTCCTTCCGGGCCGCAGAGTTCGTGGAAGGCAACACGACAGGCGGCCCGTGAACCCGGCGGGAAGGCGCCTGCTTGTCGTCTGCTGCATCGGGTTCGGGAACCGGAAACCCCGAACGACCTGAATTCACTGCGGCGCAGGGCCAAGATGGATTTGTGCCGCCCTCCATCCGATACCGGCCGGCATGTCCGGCCTGGCGACTGGCCTTCCCTGAATGTTGGTTCCCCGTTGACACCGACATGACCCGACCACGAGAGGCTGGGGAGTCGTCGAACGCCGTACCGCGCCCCTTCAGCAGCCGGTGAATCGGGGAGGTCTCTTTTCCCGTGCCGCGGCCATGCCCTCGCGGGCATCGTCGGTCGAAAAACACGCCACCGTCTCGCGCTTGAGCCTGGCGGAATCGAGCGTGCCCCGCGAGATGTCCGTGATCGCCTTCGAGGTGATGGCAAGGGAGAGCGGGGAGAGGGACGCAAGGTGCCCTGCGAACGCCTTCACCGTATCGGCAAAGTCGTCCCTGGCGCACAGCCAGTCGAGATACCCGGTCTCCAGGAGGCGGCGGGCGGGCATGTCGCAGGAGGCAAGGAAAAGCTGACGGGCGGTTCCGGGACCCAGCTTCTCGATGAAACGGCGCAGGCCCGATTCATGGAAGACGAGTCCATAACGCGCCGGCGGCATGACCAGCTTCATGCCCTCGACGCCAATGCGGAAATCACAGGCAAGGGCAAGATCGGCGGCCGCTCCGTAAACGTTGCCGTTGAGCGCTGCGACGGTCACCGGGCGCAGCGCCTCGACGCGATCGGCAAGACGCTCCACGGGATTGTCGGTCCAGTCCCGGGTCAGGATATCGCCGAGATCGACTCCGGCCGAGAAGGTCCTGGTGCCCGTGCCTGTGACGACGATCACCCTGAGCGAGGTGTCGGCATCAAGGACATCGAGGTCGCCGATCAGATCGTCGACCTCGGACATCTTTAGAAGATTGTGCTTGTCCGGACGATCGAGCGTCACTGTGGCGACGGCACCCTCGCCGGACACACGCCAGGCCTTGTCAGCGCTCATCCGGGGAACTCGAGAGTGGCGACCACCGGAACATGGTCGCTCGGCTGGTCGTGCTCACGCAGGTGACGCAGTGTCTCGCAACTCCGCAGCGACGACACAAGGGCCGGTGTCACCCAGATGTGATCGAGACGGCGGCCATAGTCCTTTGCGGACCAGTCCCGGCCGCTCCTGTACGGCCACCACGAATAGAGCTTCTCGGAGGGCGGCACGAAATGCCGGGCACTGTCGGTCCAGTTATGGGAGGCGTAGAGACGCCCCAGAGCATCCACTTCCACCGGCGTGTGGGAGACGGCACGGATGAGTTTTTCGTGCGACCACACGTCGTTCTCCAGAGGTGCGATGTTGAGGTCGCCGGCAAGAATTCGCCGCGCGCCCGGTTCTTGCTCATCGGTGATCCAGTCCGTCACCTCCTCCAGGAAGTCCAGCTTGTGGGCGAATTTCTCATTGATCTCCGGATCCGGAATGGCGCCGCCCGCCGGCACGTAGATGTTGTCGAGTTGGAGGCCGTCGGGAAAGATCACCTGGACGTGGCGACCGTCGTCCCTGCCGCACCACGACAGCACGTTACTGCTGGCAAAGGCATGACGGCTCAGAATCGCCACGCCGTTGCGCCCCTTGAACCCGGCGATGACGACATGCGGCCAGCCTGCCTCCTGAAACGTGTCGAAAGGAAAGGTGGCGTCGGCTGTCCTGGTCTCCTGGAGACACAGCACGTCGGGCCGATAGTCATCCAGAAATCCCAGCACCTGGTCTATCCGCAGACGTACGGAGTTGATGTTCCAGGTGGCGATGGTGAAGCGCGTCATGATGGTGCGCAAACTAGCCGGGCCGGGGCACATCGTCCACGCCGCCCCTGCCGATTTCGGCGTTGCACCGGCCGCCTTTCCACCCGCCCCAAGACAGGAGATCCGTCATGGACATGCGACCGGTGCGCCTCGACTCCTGACGCATCAGGGTTCGAATCAGGGGCATGGCCGTGCAGGCAACTTGACCATGATGGGCGCATGCATCACTGTGCCTTATGGCCCAGATCAGGAGACATGCACGGCAAAGGATCCTGTTTCTGCTGAAGACGCAGGGGCCGATGTCAGCATCAACTCTTGCTTCCCATCTGGACATCAGCACCGTCGCCGTTCGCCAGCACCTGAGACGTCTGCATACGGATCGCCTGACCGACTATCGGGAATCCTGGTCGGGCGTCGGTCGCCCGGCAAGGATCTGGGCCCTGACGTCGAGAGGGAACGGCGAGTTTCCGGACAACCATCTCGATCTTTCCGAAGCACTCCTTCGTGGCGTACGCAAGGTCTTCGGCGCCTCGGGGTTGAGAAAGCTGATCACGGCCTATCGCCGAGAGACGACAGAAAGGTATCGTTCCTTCATCGAGCCCGGCAGTTCCACGGAGGACCGTCTCGCTGTCCTCGCCGATCAGCGCACGGCCGACGGTTTCATGGCCGAGTGGCACCGGGAAGATGGCGGCAGTCATATCTTCATCGAGAGTCACTGTTCCATCGCCGCTGCCGCGCGAACGTGCAACGAACTGTGCACGGCGGAACTCTTCATGTTCCAGAATATTCTCGGGCGCAAGGTGAAGGTCGAACGAATCGACCACCTGTTGTCCGGGAGCGATCGCTGCTGCTACCGGATCACCCCGGCCGCGGACTACAGATCCTGACGGGATCGGGACGGGCCTGACTCAGGGTGACCCCGACCGCAGGTGGGCGAATTCGGATTCCAGGCCATGCCGTGCGCGGTCGAGGCGCTCCTGCAGGTCGACGGCGTCCGTCGATCCGGTGAGCCTGACAAGGCGTTCGGTGAAGGTGCCGGAGGGGTCCAGGGACACGTCACCCAGGGCGCACTCCGTGAACGCACGCACGCAGAGCAACAGAGTCCTCGCAGCGGCAAGGTCAGGGGAAGGCGCAATCATGTCGAAGAGCCACTCCGGCAGATCGATCACCTCCCCGTCCAGCGAAAGAGGGTCGGTTGCGGCTCCGGACCGGGCACGGGCAATATCCCGGTCGACCTCGTCACCGAAGGATCCCGTCGCCGCGACGACCCTGGCATCGGCCAGAGCGAACCGGGTCTCTGCGGACGAATCCGCGCCGCAGCGTTTCTGCAGTCCTTCGAGACTCAACGTCCGCGAGTCGGCACCGTCCGGCGCAAGAAGGCCGAGTCTGACCTGAAAGAGGGAGCCGGCATTGGTGGTGACAGTCAACGCCGTCATCAGGCGTTGCACCAGCCTGTCAGTCCATGTCCGCGCGCCGAGCGGTCTCGGTCCATCGGAGCGTGCCTCCGGGTCGCCGTGATGATGAACGATGGCAAGATCGATGGCCGCTCCGAAGGCCGGCGTGCGCCTGCCGTAGCGTCCCGTTGCCAGAATGGCCAGCGCGCCACCCCGCAAGCAGCCGTGCCGCTCAACAAACCAGGCAGCCGAACGGCAGAAGAGATGACTGATGACCACATCACGCAGGTCGGCGAGGCCATTCAGGACTCCTGCGGAATCGCAATCGCCTTCGAGGAGACGGACCGCCAGTCGAAACTCGCGATCATGGAACCAGCGACGGACCCGATCGAGCAGATCCTCCTCGTGTTCCGCCAAGCCGAGGTAGGTTGCGAGGTCCTCATCCAGAAGGCGCTTCGAGGGGAGCGGTTCGCTGAACTCGCTGGCGAGGGCGTAGTCAAGGAGTACGGGAGACGCGCCGAGCATGGCAGCAAGGCGTGGAGACGTTGCCATGATGCCGGCCAGGAGATCGATGAGGTGCGGATGACGTTCCAGGAGGGAGAAGATCCGCACTCCGGCAGGCAAGCGGCATAGAAAGTCATGAAATGCCTGAAAGGCCCGGTCAGGATCCCCGGTCGCTGCCAGCCCGGCCAGCAGACGCGGGAGGAGCGATTCGACAAGTTCGCGTGACCGTTCGTGACGCAGGGCACGGACTTCGCCAGCGCGCCAGGCACCGAGGCGGGCGGCCATTCCGGCGCAGTCCACAAACCCCATGTCCTGCAATGTCACGACCAGGTCTCCTCCCTGGGCTGCAGGCGCCGGCTGGGCCTCGTCATCCGATTCGAAGAAACGGCTGTAGTGGCGTTCCACCGAGTGCAGGACATCCTCGAGATGATCGGCGAATGCCTTGCGGTCACGATATGCGAGGAATGTCGCGACGTGATCGAGGCTTCCCGGGGTGCCGGGAATCTCGTGTGTCTGCGCATTGTCGATCATCTGCAGGTGGTGCTCGACGCGGCGCAGTTCACCGTACGCCTCGGTGAGGTCGAGGCGTGTCTGGCGATCGATAAGCGACGCCTCGCAGAGGGCGTCAAGGGCATCGCAGGTTGCCCGCCGGCGCAGGTCGGGCATGCGGCCCCCAAAGATCAGCTGGTGCGCCTGGGCATGAAACTCGATCTCCCGTATGCCACCGCGGCCGAGCTTGAGATTGTGACCGGGGATGCGGATGACCTCTCCGCCCCGCGCCGCATGAATCTTCCTGCGGATCGAGTGAATGTCCCTGATCGCCTCGAAATCCAGGTGGCGGCGCCACACGAAGGGGCTGAGCCGTGCCAGGAAGGCCTCGCCCGCCTCCAGGTCGCCGGCGACCGGGCGTGCCTTGATCATTGCCGAGCGTTCCCAGTTCTGGCCAAGACTCTCGTAGTAGAGTTCCGCGGAATCGACTGACATGGCGAGCGGCGTGGCGCGAGGGTCGGGCCGCAGCCTGAAATCCGTCCTCAAGGCGAAACCGTCGGCCGTGGGTTCCTGGAGCAGCCTGATGAAACTCCGGACGAGGCGCACCGAGATCGCCAGAGAGTCGGGGCCAAAGCGGGCAAACCGTTCATCGTCCCACAGCGCTATGAGATCGATGTCGCTTGAGTAATTCAGTTCGCGACCTCCGAGCTTGCCCAGAGCAAGAACGATGAAGCCACTCTCCCTTGCAGGATCGTCGCTCCGGGCGTCACCACCTGGGATACCGGCGAGGAGGTGGGCCGTGGCGACACGACAGGCCGTTTCAGCGTATTCGGAGAGGGCTTGAGTGACCTCCCGCCAATGCCACAACCGGGATATGTCGCCCAGCGCCACCGCCACCGCGATCATGGCCCGCGCGTGGCGCAGCCGGCGCGCGAGGTCGTTTCCTGCCCCATCCCGGGCGAGACCTGCGAGAGCGGCCCGCACGCTGGCCTCGGGGCCTTCGCTCGCCCAGAGCGAGACGACTCCCGGATGCCGCACGAGACAGCGAGCCAGATACGGGCTGTTGCCGAACACGGCATCGAGAAGGGCACTTCCGGTGGCATCACGGCTCAACTCATGCGACACTTCCCTGACTTCGGGCAGGAGATCGCAGGCAGCCAGCCAGCGTTCCCGCCGCACGATTGCCTGTTCCCTGTCGTATGGCTCCGGCAGGGTGGTGATCTCTTCAAGGGTCCGGAAGGTCATGTCGGCACCAGCAAGCACTCCGTCAACCGTGGTCAGACTGGCCGGTACGGTCAAGTGGCTCCCGTGCGGTATGCGGCAATTGTAGGCCGTCGCCTGCTGCGGACCCTCATCCACGGTCTGGGGATTCTCGCAGGACTGATCGTTCTGGTGCTTCTGGGTCTTGCCTGGAGGCTCCAGGACGGACCGATCGTTCTCGGTCCGGCAACGCCCTGGGTCATGGGGATGATCGAAAGGAGCGTCCCGGACTTCTCCTTTCGGGCGTCCGATGCCGCTCTCTCCGGCGGTGATTGGCGGACAACCTACGGCCTCAGTCTTTCTGACGTCCAGGTCCTCGACAAGGAAGGTGGAATCGTCTTCGAGTCACGCGACATCGAACTTGACATGTCCCTGCCGTCACTGATCGAGGCGGAGTTGCGGCCTGTTGGCATCACGATCGACGGGGCCAGGATCCTGTTGGTCCGGGAAATCAACGGCAACATCAACTATGCGCTGGCCGACTCGCTGACAGACGCATCGCCGGAGACCTCGTTTCTCGATTGGTTTCTCCACGCCGGTTCCAAGCCACCCCTGGACCGTTTGCATCATGTCCGTTTCGATGGGGCCGACATCACCCTTGAAGACCTGGGCAGCGGTCATTCCTGGAATGCACCCGAGTCCCTTCTCGTCATCGCGCGCGACGACGAGGCCATGCGCATAGACCTCGAAACTGTTCTCGTCTCCGAAGCCGGGCTGCTTCCTCTCGAACTCGCCGCAGTTCACCAGCGAGGGACGTCGCACATCGACGTGTCCGGCGAGTTGATGAATCTCGACCTCGCATCGCTTCAGGGAATCATGCCGTCGCTGGGTGATCTCTCCGACTCGATGATTTTGCTTGATGCCTCTTTCCAACTTGCCCTCGACGATGAACTGGAGCTGGCACAGGGATCCTTCGTTCTCGGCACCGGAGGTGGGCGTCTCGCCATGCCGGGCATTTTCGGGAATCCGATCGAGCTCGGCCCCACGACACTGGCGGGACGCCTCCTGCCCGCCTTCGGGGGACTGGAGATCAGCTACCTTGTCGCGGGTATCGAGGAAGGAAGCCTTGAGGCGGACCTGGCAGTGAACGGCTGGGCCGAGGACTCCACCATCGAGTGGACCCTCGCCGTCGCCGACCTGCCGGTCGACCATCTTTCCCGTTACTGGCCCGTCGTCGCCGCGCCGCCGGCGCGGCACTGGATCGTCAACAACCTCTCGAACGGTGTCATCCGGGAGGGCACACTGGGCATGCGCTCCACGCTTGGCGACCTCGCTTCGGGTGATCCTCCGACGACAGACCTGGGGATCACGGTCGATGTCGACGGTGTCACGATCGACTATCTGCATGGCATGCCACCCCTTGCCGGCGTCGACGGTGACGTCACCATTGCCGGAGACGCAGTCACCATCGAAACGTCCGGCGGCAGCATCGGCGCGATCACGGCCGGACGAGGTCTCGTCACACTGGACGGATTCGATGGCGTGTTGGAAATCCGTGTCGATCTCGCCGGCCCGATCCGGGATGTACTGGCCGTCACTGCCCATGAACCGCTGTCCCACTCTTCACATGAACGGTTTGATCCCGACACGATCGCCGGATCGCTGTCCGGCACCCTGGACGTCACTGTCGCAGACCTGGTCGCGCCCGGAACAGACGACATCGGCTATCGCTTTGCCGGCAGTCTTGACGGTCTCGGCCTTCCCGTCGCCGGCTACCAGGCCACCGGGGGCAACGGCACATTCTCCTTTGCGGAGCCCGGTGTGATTGACGTCAACGGAGAGCTGCAGCTCAACGGCGTGCCTGTGGCTGGCGCCTGGCGGCTGGCACTCGCTGGCAACGCCGAGGTGCGCGAGAGGCTGGAGATCACGGCCCGCATGGATGAGATTCAACGTACCACACTCGGCCTTGTTGATCCCTTCGCGTCCACCGGGAGCGTAGATGTCACCGCCTCGAGGACCGTTTCCGGGAACGGTACGATCACATGGAGCGTGGATGCGGACCTTCGGCATCTCGCCTTCGGCCCTCACACCCCTGTCGGAACCAAGTCGGCAGGCGAACCCGGATCCGCTCACCTTCTTGCAAGCGTGGAAGACGGCACTTTCGTGATCCGCGCACTCGACGTCCAGGCGGGAAGCATTGTGGCCCGTGCAGCCGGAACCGTCGCGCCGCACTCCGTGCATCTTGATGTGGAAAGACTGGCGTTCGGTCGCACGGATGTCACGGGCACGCTCGACATTTCACCAGACGGCCTCTATTCCATCACAATCGATGCGGGATCGATCGACATGGTCCCGCTGGGCGACAATGACGGAACGACCGGGATACTGCCTCGCCTGAAGGTCGCAGGCACGGTCAACCGCCTGTGGACGACGGACGACCGGCTGGTGCGCAACCTTGTCTTCGACGCCGACTTTGACGACAACAGGTTTGAAAGCCTCAATGCCGCCGGAGAGATCGAGGGCGGATCGCTGGTGGCCCTGCAGATCTGGCGGGTATCACAAGATGAACGCCGGTTCGATTACCGCGCCGAGGACATGGGCGATACCGTGCGGGTGTTTGCCGGAATGGACAACATCCATGGAGGTGAACTTGCGGTCAAGGGCTGGTTCGATGAATCACGTACTCCATCGGTCGTCATCGGCACCGTCACGGCCGACCGCTTCGCAGTGCATGACGCACCCGCCCTGGCGCATCTCTTCGCCGCCGCTTCCCTGCCCGGTCTGGTCAACATCCTGAACAACCAGGGCCTCGTCTTCAATGCAGCCCTGCTTCCCTTCCGTCAGGAAGGCGAACGGCTCACCGTCTCGGATGGACGTCTCTACGGGCAGGGAATCAGAATTCTCCTCGACGGCGACATCCACACCGATCAGGAACAGGTCAGTCTCGCTGGCACCATGGTGCCGACGAATCCCCTCAACACCGTGTTCGGGAAAATCCCCCTGCTGGGCGACATCATCACCGGGACCGAAGACGACGGCGGCATCTTTGCATTCACCTTCAACGTCGACGGATCGGCCGACGATCCGGACATTCGTGTCAACCCTCTCTCCATCCTCGCACCTGGCATTCTGCGCAAGCTCTTCACCGAGTCGCCCCGGGGACGAACAGACCCCTGACCGGGAACGCGCGCGACGCACCCTGCCAGTTGTCCTGCGCAGGTCCGTCGCCTGCCCTTTGCGGTCAGGAATCAGGCACGATGAGTGCGTGACGCTTGCGGCCGGCGGAAAGCTTGACCGCGCCGTCGTTGAGATCGGTACGGGTTATCTTCAGAAACTCGTCGGAAATGACGGTGTCGTTGAGGCGGGCGCCACCACCCCGGATGAGTCGGCGGGCGTCCGAGCGGGTCGCGGCGAGACCAACGCGATGGAACGCCTCGAAGGCCACCAGCCCGTCATCGAAACAGGCCTGCGGGAGCGTCGTCACTGGCAGGCCCCGCGACATTCCCCCTTCCTCGAAGGTGCTTCGGGCGGTTGCCGAACAGCGAACCGCCTCGGCCTCCCCGTGGCACAGGCGGGTCGCCTCATTGGCGAGGACCTTCTTGGCCTCGTTGATCTCCGCGCCCTCGAGACTCTCGAGACGGACGATTTCGTCGATTGAAAGATCGGTGAACAGGCGAAGAAAGCGACCGACGTCACCGTCCTCGGTGTTCCTCCAGAACTGCCAGAAATCCCAAGGCGAACGCATGCCTGCATCGAGCCACACGGCACCCTTTGCCGTCTTGCCCATCTTGGCGCCCGTTGCTGTCGTGATAAGCGGCGTCGTCAGTCCGAAGAGCGGTGCATCCACCAGGCGGCGTCCAAGTTCGACGCCGTTGACAATGTTGCCCCACTGGTCAGATCCGCCCATCTGCAGCGTACATCCGAAACGTCGCTGCAGCTCCACGAAGTCGTAGGCCTGGAGGATCATGTAATTGAACTCGAGAAACGACAGGGGCTGTTCGCGTTCCAGCCTGGACTTCACCGAATCCATCGACAGCATGCGGTTGACCGAAAAATGGCGCCCCACGGTGCGCAGGAACGGAACGTAGAGAAGCTCCGAGAGCCATTCGTCGTTGTCGACCATCACGGCATCCGTGGCCCCGTCGCCGAACGCGAGGTACCTCGAGAACACCTTCCTGATACTCGTCTTGTTCGCGGCGATGGCCTCATCATCGAGCAGCGGCCGCACCTCGTCGCGAAACGAGGGATCACCGACCTTCGTGGTGCCTCCACCCATGAGAACGATGGGCTTGTGACCGCACCGCTGCAGGTGCCGCAGCAGCATGATCGGGACCATGCTGCCGACGTGGAGACTGGGCGCCGTGCAATCGAAACCGATGTAGCCGACCAATGTGCCGGCTGCAGCCTTCTCGTCGAGGGCTTGCGTGTCGGTGCACTGGTGCATGAACCCGCGGTCGATGATTGTCCGCAGGAATTCGGAGGCGGGACTGTTCATGATGGCGCAATCTGCCGCCGCTAACCGGATAAGGCAAGCGTCGCATTGCGGGCGACGGGAGCACCGGAATAGACTGGCGTCGTGACGGTCGCCCGGGGAGCTCGAGGCTGTTGAAGAGTGCCATCGGACTGATGAGCGGCACCTCCCTCGACGGAATCGACGCCGCGCTCATCGAGACCGACGGCATGACGACCGTGCGTCGCGGTATGGCACTGACACTTCCATTCGATACCGCTCTGCGCAGCGGTCTCAAGGCCTGTCTCGGCGGTGGCGGCGATGTTCCGGCAACAGCGCACCACCTCACGTTGATGGCCGGAGAAGCTGTCGGTCGCCTGCTCGGCAGAGCCGGCATGCAGTCGGGCGACATCGATGTGATCGGCTTCCACGGTCAGACCATCACCCACCGGCCTGCCGAAGGATTGACCTGGCAGATCGGCAACGGCGCCCTCCTGGCCGAGACCACCCGCATCGATGTCATCTGCGACTTTCGCAGCCGGGACATGGCGTCGGGTGGCGAGGGAGCGCCGTTGGCGCCTCTCTACCATGCCGCCCTTGCTGCCGCCCTGGACCAGTCTCCGGTCTGCGTTCTCAACATCGGTGGTGTGGCGAACGTGACGTGGATTGGCGACGGGAAGCTGATCGCCTTCGATACCGGTCCCGGGGGAGCCCTGCTCGACGACTGGACCCTGGCACGAACCGGGGAGCCCTTCGACAGGGACGGGAGTCTCGCCGCCCGGGGACAATCGCATCACGACCGCGTGACGGCCGTCTTCGACAACAACCCTTGGTTTGATCGTCCGCCTCCCCGGTCTCTGGACCGTGACTCGATCGCCATCGACATCGCCGATTTGTCCGCGGCAGACGGCGCCGCCACTCTCGTTGACCTCACGGCCGAGGCCGTGGAGCACGCCCGCCGTTTCGTGCCGCGCGAACCGGTGCTCTGGATCGTCTGCGGTGGCGGCCGTCGCAACCGGCATCTCATCAACGCATTGCAGCACCGCCTCCCGGCGGAGGTGAGGGTGGCTGAAGATGTCGGCTGGGACGGAGACAGCCTCGAAGCCGAGGCCTTCGCCTACCTTGCCGTGCGCTCACTTGCCGGCCTGCCGCTCAGCCAGCCCTCGACCACCGGTTGCCGCGAGCCGGTCACGGGAGGCGCCTTTCATCGTGGTCGGAGGGCGTGATCCCGGACCAGCCCCCGCACGGTCTCCATGTCGTTTTCAAAAAAATGCCCCGCGCCCTCGATCATCTCGAAACGCAGTGACCGCGCGAGGGTATCCAGGGTCCCGGCCAGTGCCGCCACATCATCGGGGGCGACGACGGTATCGGCACTGCCCTGGATGACGAGGCCATCGGCGGGAATTTCATCGAGGAACGACCAGTCGCGTGTGGTCGCGCCGGGAGCCACCAGCACGAACCGGTCGATGTCGCGGCGCCTCACCAGAACCCTGGCGGCGATCCAGGCTCCAAAGGAGAATCCGGCAATCCATGTCGCCGATGCCTGAGGGTGCCGGCGCTGCATCCAGTCGACGACGGCCAGCGCGTCCTCGACCTCTCCATCGCCGCCGGCATGTTCTCCGCAGCTGCGTCCGACACCCCGGAAGTTGAAGCGGATCGCGTGGCATCCGGCCTCGACGAGGCTGCGGAAGATGGCGTAGGCCACCTTGTTGTTCATGGTACCGCCATGAAGCGGATGGGGATGAAGGACGACAGCCACCGGGCGGGTGGGATCGGCCGCACCGGCATGACGCGCTTCGAGCCGGCCCCGGGGACCGGGGAGGAAGAATTCAGGCATGACGTCTCCTTTCGTGGCTCAACGGAGATACTTGACTCCCGGGGTCGGATATCTATCTCTCAAAGACGGGCATCAATTCCCGTCGCCCACAAGAATGACTGGATGGCACCATGTTCAAGACCCTCAAGCAGGACATGCGCGCGCCCTTCGGGCGCGACCCCGCCGTGCGCAATCTTCTGGAAGTGGTGCTGTGCTATCCCGGTTTTCACGCCCTCGCCTTCTACAGGATCAGCCACTGGCTGTGGGTCCGCGGCTTCAAGCTGCCCGGACGGTTCATCTCCCACGTCGGCCGATTCCTGAGCGGCATCGAGATTCATCCGGGCGCCACCATCGGGCGTGGTTTCTTCATCGATCACGGCATGGGCGTCGTGATTGGCGAAACCTCCGAAATCGGCGATGACGTCACACTTTATCACGGCGTCACGCTCGGCGGGACGACCTGGAACCAGGGCAAGCGGCATCCGACGCTGGCCGACAATGTCGTGGTCGGCGCCGGCGCCAAGATTCTCGGACCTGTCGTCGTCGGCAAGGGCGCTCTGGTCGGTTCCAATGCCGTTGTCGTCAAGGACGTCGCTCCGGGGACCACGGTCGTCGGAATCCCTGCGCGCGCCGTCGACTCCGGCGCGCAAAGGCGCGATTCGTTCTTCGCCGCCTACGGTGTCTCCTCGGCCGACATGCCCGACCCGGTCAGCAAGGCACTGAAGAGCGTTCTCGACCATATCGACGATCTCGAGTCACGCCTTGCCCGGATCGAGGACCCCGGGGACCCTGCCACCACGCGGGATCCGCGACCTGCTCACGACAGTCCGGGGGCAGCCGGCGACGATGGCAACGCACGGGTTCGCGACCCATGAAGCTTGGATCCCGGGGACGCTATGCCGTGATGGCCATGGTCGACCTTGGCCTCAATGCCGGAGCGCACCCTGTTCGTCTCGCGGACGTCTCGCACCGGCAGGAGATCCCGCTCTCCTACCTCGAACAACTGTTCGCCCGGTTGCGCCGCCACGGGCTTGTCAACAGCGTCCGTGGACCCGGCGGGGGATACCTGCTTGCCCATCCTGCCCACCACATCTCGATCATGGACATCGTGGCGGCGGTGGATGAACCGACACGGATGACGCGGTGCCACAATGAGAGTCCTTCAAGAGGCTGCATGGCCAACCGGACTCGCTGTCTCACCCACGACCTGTGGGCCGGACTGGGCGACCACATTGAAACCTACCTTGACGGCGTCACCCTCGAGGACGTGTGCCGGGGGCCACAGCGTCCCGCGACCCACTATCTCGATCACAACGCCACGTCACCGTTGCGGGCGGAAGCATGCAAGGCTGCCTCCCGGGCGATGGCGTGCGCCGGCAATGCCTCGTCGGTTCACCGCTACGGACGCCATGCCCGGTCGCTCATCGAGGACGCCCGTGAAACCGTGGCGTCATATGTCGGGTGCAGCCCCCTTGAGGTGGTCTTTACCTCCGGCGGAACGGAAGCCAATAATCTGGCACTCCTCGGCCCGGACTTGAGACGCGTCCTGATCTCGGCCATCGAGCATCCATCCGTGGCGAAGGCCGTCAGAGGTACCGTCACCATTCCTGTCGACCACCATGGATGCGTCGACCTGGAAACCCTCGAGGCCGAGCTTGCCCATGATCCGGGTCCGGCCCTGGTCTCGGTGATGGCAGCCAACAACGAAACCGGAGTCGTGCAACCTCTGGCCGACGTCATGCATATCGCCCGCCAGCACGGCGCCCTGGTTCACTGCGATGCCGTGCAGGCCGCCGGACGCTACTGCGGCGCCTGGCAGGAGGCGGATCTCATCAGTCTTTCGGCACACAAGTTCGGTGGCATGGCCGGTGCCGGGGCGCTGATCGTGCGGGATGGCGTTCCCCTTGCCGCCCGTTCGCGGGGCGGCGGCCAGGAGTACGGATTGCGCGCCGGCACCGAATCGCTCGCCACCATTGCCGCTTTCGGCGCGGCCGTAACCGCCGCGTCCGGAGACGACTGCAGGCGTCTGCGAGGGCTTCGCGATGACATGGAGGCGCGCATGCTGGATGCCGTGCCGGACGCCGTGGTGTTCTCGGGCGACGCCAGGCGCCTCGACAACACGCTGGCCATCGCCCACCCTGAAATCGATGCCGAGACCATGGTGATGAGCTTCGATCTCGATTGTGTTGCGATCAGCGCGGGAGCCGCGTGTTCCTCGGGCAGGATGGAACCCTCGACTGTCATCGAGGCCATGGGGTTCCCATCGCTCAGCCGCCACACGGTGCGCCTCAGCCTCGGGTGGTCGAGTACTGCGGAAGACTGCGACGCCGCGGTGAGGGCCTGGAAGGCCGCCGATACCCGGCACCGGACAAGAAGTCAGGCAGCGCGATGACACCCGTCTATCTCGACTGCAACGCCACCACTCCGGTGGATCCCGCGGTCGTCGATGCCATGATGCCCTGGTTCCGCGAGCAGTTCGGCAATCCCCACTCGGTCAACCACCACTTCGGGGCGGCTGCCGCTGCTGCAGTCGAGGACGCCCGCCGGTCCATCGCCCGCCTCGTCGGCGCCGACACGCGGGAAATCATCTTCACGTCCGGAGCCACGGAGTCCAACAACCTGGCAATCAAGGGAGCGGCCCGGTTCGAGAGGAGAATGAGGGGATCCCGCAACCGGATCATCACCGTGGCCAGCGAACACAAGTGCGTTCTCGAAAGCGTGAAGGCGCTTGCTGCGGAAGGATTCACCACGGACGTGCTGCCGGTCGGGAGCGATGGCGTGGTGGATACCGAACGCCTCGCACGCGCTCTCGGTGATGACGTCATCCTGTTGTCGGTGATGGCGGCCAACAACGAAATCGGCACCCTGCAACCCCTCGCTGACATCGGCGCCATGACCCGGGCCTGCGGCGCTCTCTTCCATTGCGATGCGGCCCAGGCCGCCGGACGGATTCCGCTCGATGTCAACGCGGCAACCATCGATCTGATGAGTCTCTCCGGCCACAAGGTCTACGGGCCGAAGGGCATCGGCGTCCTCTACGTGCGCCGCCGGCCGAGGGCGCGGATAGATCCGCTCTTTTCAGGAGGCGGCCAGGAACGGACCCTGCGTTCAGGCACCGTGCCAGCACCCCTGGCAATAGGTTTCGGCAAGGCAGCGGAACTTGCCGCAACCCGCCAGGAAGAGGAAGCGGCACGGCTCGGCTCCCTGGCGCACGCCCTCATGGACGGTCTTCCCGGCACCTCCCTCAACGGACCGCCACTCGAGAACCGCCTGCCGGGCAATCTCAATCTCGCCATCGAGGGCGTCGATGCGGGACACCTGATTTCCCAGGTTCCCGAACTCGCCTTCTCCACCGGTTCGGCCTGCACGTCCGCCGTGGTCGAGCCCTCCTACGTGCTGCGCGCCATCGGCCTCACGCCTGAACGAGCCGCCTCATCCATCCGCCTCGGCATCGGCCGTTTCACCACGTCCGACGACATCGCCTACGCCATCGAGCGCCTCACCCATGCCATCAACCGCTGCCGGCGCGAGGTTTGAGAACTGATCTGTCCCTGTCAACTGGTTCATCGTTGGATTGTGGGACGAGCAGGCGGTCAACGTACGCCAATCGAGACCGGACCGGTCGACATTGGCAGATCAGGACGTGCTCGCGGAGGATGTGGCGTTCTATGTCTGTTGCGGGCTTTGACAAGCCTTTCGATCGTTTGATAGGCACGTGCACACCGACGACCATCTCGCACTACGCGCCTGCGTCACGCCTCTGTCCCTGGGCGACCCGGTATGCGGAAGCCCCTCTGATCCCGACGCTTCCGCGGGACGCCGGCGCGGGTCCCAATGTCGGAACCGATTTCGGTGAAACCGCAGTCGATGCGTTGCAGAGGGATTCAGCGCTCGACGGCCGAATTGACCAAGAAACAGGCGAATGCGCGCCTGGACGCTCCGACCGACGCGGAGTACGCCACCTTCACCGACCTCGACATCATTTACACTGAGAAGTTCGGCTTCCCCTCCATGATCGCGGCGTGCGACCTTGACAGGATCGGCATCCTGGCGGCTTTCAACTGCCTGATCGAGAGCGACCGCGAGACCGGGTTCGCCGAGGCGTGCGGCCAGGACGAGACGATTGCAGAGTTACGCCTGATGGAGGTCTTGCCGATATGAACTCCCCGAAATCCCCGACAACCGAGCGCAGCTATTTCGCGCCCCGTGGCGGACTTCCGCCGCAATCCGCCATGATGACGGGCCGGGCCATCTTCACCGAAGCCTATGCGGTGATCCCGCGTGGCGTGTTCAGCGACATCGTCGCCAGCCTGCTGCCGGATTGGAAAGATACCAGAGCCTGGATCATCGCCCGGCCTCTGTCCGGCTTCGCCGAGACGTTCTCGCAGTACGTGATGGAGGTGGCGCCTGGCGGCGGCAGCCACCGCCCGGAACCGGAGCGCGAGGCGGAAGGCGTGATCTTCGTCACCGGCGGAAGGCTGGACATCATGCTGGATCGCGCGACTCGCACGATGGAGCCCGGCGGCTATGCCTATCTTCCGCCAGGCGCGCCATGGACGGCTTCCAACACCGGGGCCGAGCCCGCCCAATTCCACTGGATTCGCAAGCGTTACGAACGGGTCGAGGGGCTCAAGGCGCCGGATCCGGTGTTCGCCAACGAGCAAGACATCCTTCCCACACCGATGCCGGACACGGACGGTCGCTGGGCGACGACACGCTTCGTCGATCCGAACGACCTGCGCCACGACATGCACGTCAACATCGTCACCTTCGAGCCCGGCGGCCTGATCCCCTTCGAGGAGACCCACGTCATGGAGCACGGGCTCTACGTGCTCGAGGGCAAGGCGGTCTACAAGCTCAACAGCGACTGGGTCGAGGTCGAGGCCGGTGACTTCATGTGGTTGCGCGCCTTTTGTCCTCAAGCCTGCTATGCAGGTGGTCCCGGGCGTTTCCGCTACCTGCTCTACAAGGACGTGAATCGGCACGCCCGCCTCATGGGACCAAGGCAGGTCGAATGACCCGAGAGAGCATCATCAAGCCGCTGACGGAGGAACCTTCGTGCCGCGTGGAAGGGTGAACGGGGCGGTTGGCGCACCACACATGCTGATCAACCGCATGGCGCAGGGCGGATCAGGATCGACTCAGCCGGGCGGCTTTCGGCCCGATTGGGGCGCCGCCTGCTCAAGTCAACGGATGGGGCGGGCGTAACCGCCGATCTTCGAGGTCTTGTAGCCGGCCGCCACCAGGGCCTCGGCAAATGTCACGGCGCTCGCCACACCGTCGATGACAGGAATGCCGAAGCGTTCGGTGAGATATGTCGTCATTTCGGTCATGCCTGCGCAACCGAGCACGATGGCTTCGGCGCCATCTTCCCGCATGGCGGACTCGATCTGGTCGGCAACCCGCTCGACGACCGCGGGGTCGCCGCGTTCGAGGTCGAGGACCGGAACCTCGGACGCCCGCACCCGGGCACAGCGCGCCGCCAGCCCGTATCGCAGGAGATTGGCCTCGATTCCGGGGACTGAACGTCCAAGGGTGGTGACAACCGAGAAACGGCAGCAGAGAAAGCTCGCAGCGTGGAACGCCGCCTCACCGATGCCGATGACGGGCACGTCGACGGCGGCGCGCGCAGCATCGAGACCGGTGTCGTCGAAGCAGGTGATGACGATCGCGTCGACCCCCGGACGCCGCTTCTCGATCTCGCCCAGCAGCCCCGGCAGGCTCATGGCGACGTCGTAGAATCCCTGTATGCTCGGCGGGTTGCCCGTGGACGTGGCCGGGATGATCTCGGTGTCGGGGCGGGCGACCCTACGGGCAGCGGCCACCGCCTTCGCGGTCATCGACGCGGTACTGTTGGGGTTGACCAGCAGGATGCGCATCGCCGTCACAACTCGCCGCCGAGATAGAGCCTCTTGACGCGCTCGTCAGCCAGCAGCTCCTTCGATACGCCTTCAATCGCAACCCTGCCTGTGCTGAGTGCGTAGGCGCGGTGCGAGATGCTGAGTGCCATGTGCGAGTTCTGCTCGACCAGCAACACCGAGACATGCTCGTCGCGACTGATGGCGACGATCGAGCGGGCGATATCCTGTACGAGCTTGGGCGCCATGCCGAGCGAGGGTTCGTCAAGCAGCAGCAGCCGCGGCCGCGCCATCAGGGCGCGGCCAATCACCATCATCTGCTGCTCGCCGCCCGAGAGCGTTCCGGCGGCCTGGCCGTAGCGCTCCTTCAACCGTGGAAAGCGCTCGAGGATGCCGTCAAGCGTCTGCCTGATGGCCACGTTGTCCGAGCGGGTGAACGCCCCCATCAGGAGGTTGTCCTTGACGGACATGTAGGGGAAGACGCGGCGGCCCTCGGGCACCATGGCAATGCCGCGCTCGACGATCTCGAAGGCCGGGCGGCCGGTGATGTCCTCGTTCTCGAACCGGATCGAGCCCGAACGTATCGCCGCCAAGCCCGTGATGGCGCGCAGAATCGACGACTTGCCTGCGCCGTTGGCGCCGATCAGGGCGACGGTCTCGCCCTTCTCGAGGTCGATCGAGACACCTTTCAGCGCGTAGACATGATCGTAGTAAAGTTCGACATCATTGAACTCCAGCATCTTGCTCATGGCTCAGATCCCGATCACATCGTCTTCGCTGCCGAGATAAGCCTCGATGACCCTCTCGTTGGTCTGAATCTCGTCCGGCGTGCCCTCGGCAATCATCTCGCCGAAGTTCAGCACCACGATACGGTCCGAGATCGACATCACGGCCGACATGTCGTGCTCGACCAGAAGGACCGTGACCCCGCGGTCGTCGCGGACCTTGCGTACCAGCTGGACCATGCTCATGGTCTCGTCGTGATTCATGCCGGCGAAGGGCTCGTCGAGCAGCAGGAGCTTCGGGTCGGTGGCAAGTCCGATGGCGACGCCAAGTGCCCGCAGATGCCCATGCGGCAGGTTCGAGGCCAGTTCGTTGCGGATGTTCGAGAGGCCGAGGAAGTCGATCAGCTCGTCAGCATGCCTGCCAAAGGCGTGCACATCGGCGCGAGCCGCCCTCGATCCCCAGAAGTAGCCCGCCAGCGATGCCTTGGCGCGCAGGTGCTGGGCGACAATGACGCTCTCGCGAACGGTCATGTTCTTGAAGATCGTCGTCTCCTGAAAGGTCCGCACCACGCCCTTGCGTGCCACCACATGGGGCTTGAGATTCGAGATCCGCTCGCCCTTGAACCGCACCTCGCCCGAGGTCGTCCGCAGGAAGGACGAAATCATCTTGAAAAGCGTGGACTTGCCGGCGCCGTTCGGGCCAATCACCGAGACGATTTCGTTCTCGGCGACGTCGAAGGTGATGTTGTGGTTGGCCGTCAGCCCGCCGAAGCGCTTGGAGACGTCCCTGACTTCAAGGAGCGTGCTCATCCGCGGGCCCGCCACATCCTGTCGAGCCGGATGCTCAGCAGGCCGTTCGGCAGCACCAGCATCAGGAAGATCAGCAGGCTCGCGTAGATCAGCAGCTGGTACTTGCCGGACTCGAACAGGAGATCCCAGCCGAAGTAGAGCACGAGGGTGCCGAGCATCGGCCCGAAGACGTAGCCGAGACCTCCGAGGAAACAATTGAGCATGAAGTTGATCGAGTCGGCGACCTGGAAACTGGACGGATAGACCGACTGGGCGATCGCCCCGAACATCGCGCCGCCGATGCCGCCCAGAAAGGATGAAATGGCGAAGACGATGACACGGATATAGGCGATGTTGATGCCAATCGACGAGGCAAGCTCCTCGTTCTGCTGCATCGAGCGGCAGATGTGCCCAAGCCGCGAGTTGACCAGTCGGTACATCGCCGCGAACGTCAACACCATCAGCACACAGGCCGTGTAGTAGAAGGCGAGCCGCGAGTTCTCCATGGTCGCGAAGTCGGGGATCACCGTCAGTCCGAGGATCGAGACCTCGCCCGGCAGCGGGATCGAGGTGATGCCCTTGGCGCCGTTGGTGATCGGCAGCGCCAGCGCGGCGAGCGTCACCACCTGGGTCAGGACCAGCGAAATCATTGCGAAGTAGACGCCCTTGAGGCGCAGGATCGGCAAACCAATCAGCACCGCAACTCCAGCAGCGAAGAGCCCTGCGATGGGCAGCGACAGCCAGAAGGACATACCCGCCTTGGTCACGAGGATGGCCGAGACATAGGCGCCGATCAGTGCGAAGGCGCCCTGGCCGATGTTGATCCGGCCGATGTAGAACATCAGCCAGACCCCGGCGCTGGCGATGCTGAGCAGCGCAACCGAGGTCAGCGTGTAGTAGAGGTCGACGCGCCCCGAGACAGCGATCAAGAGAGGAACCGCCACGAAGACCGCGAGAAGAAAGATGGCGACGCCGACGAGCGTCTTCCTGTCGATTCCGTGCCGGACACTCGTCGATCCGGATCCGTCCGCAGCGCTCATCCCCTCAACCCCAGGGCTTGCCCATCAGGCCCTGCGGGCGGATGGCCAGGAAGATCATCAGCGAAATGAAGATCACGAGATAGGTGATGTCGCCGTACTGCGAGAGCACCGCCAATCCGATTGCTTCAAGAAAGCCGAGGATGATGCCGCCTGCGATCGCGCCGGAGATAACACCGGCGCCGCCAATCATGACCATCATGAAGGCCTTGATCGAGGTCGGTCCGCCCATGCCCAGGTTGACGCCGGTGATCGTCACGAGCAGCCCGCCCACCAGTCCCGCCAGCATGGCGCCGAGCGCGAACCCGATCATCGAGTAGCGCGCGGCGTTGACGCCCATCAGCTGCGCTGCGGTGCGGTCCTGCGCCAGCGCCCGCAGGGCGCGCCCCGTCTTGGTGAACTGCATGTACGAGATGAAGGTGACGATCGAGAGAATCGCGAGGAAGCAGATCAGGATCCGGTCGTACGGCATGATGACCCGGAAATCCCAGTTAAGGACGCCGTCGACGATCTTGGGCACACCGCGCTGTTTTTCGCCGAATACCAGCAAAATGATTGCATCGAACAGGAAGGCGATCGCTGCAGCGAGGAGCATCGTGCTTTCTTCGCGCGCGGATCGTCGAAGCACCGGTGCGAAGAGAAAGCGTTCGACAAGGGCGCCCACGATCGCCAGCGTGACGCAGGACATCGTCAGCGCCAGGACGAAGGGTAGACCGAATTGTCCGTAGAACGTGTAGGTGACAAAGCCTCCCAGCACATACATCTGCCCGTGGGCGAAGTTGAGCACGTTCATCAACGCGAAGATCAACGTCAGCCCGAGGGCGATCATCGCGTACTGGGCGCCCAGATAGATGCCGTTGGCGAGAATCTGTTCCATGGCTCACTTCACTCAAGGGTCGGCTGCCCCCCCACCCCCCACCAGAAGCCGCGGACCCACACCGACCAGAACCGGT
>JAPPKP010000067.1:27700-56728 GCA_028819955.1 Rhodospirillaceae bacterium
CCCCCCCACCCCGCCGGGCCCCCCCCCCCCCCCCCCCCCCGCCGCCCCCCCCCCCCCACGGCGGACAGGCAGGTCGCCTGTCCGGGGAGGAACTCAGTCCACCTCGGCCACGAACAGCGTCTCGAACGCGCCATCGCGGTAAACGTTGACCACCAGCGGAACCGAGACCTGGCGCTTCTGGCCAAACGAGGACATGCCAACATACTTCAACACGGCATCGCCCACCATGAACGGGTTGGGCGCCTCGAAGTCGTCCATGGCCGCCTTGAAGACCTCGACGTCGTCGATCGCCTTCGGGTTGGCCCTGATCGTCTCGAGGATGTACTCGAGCGCGTAAACCTTGGTGTTCGACTCGTCGTTGTACTCGCCGAACATCTCGGTGTAGCGGTCAACAAACTCCCTCATCGCGTCCGAGGCGATCTCGGGCGTCGAGGCGCCGCCGACCGAGATGAAGCCGTTGGCGAGATCGCCCGCACCCTCGCGCAGCACGGTCGCATCCTGCGCGGTCTCGGTCGAGATCAGGCCCTCGTAGCCGAGCTCGCGCGCCGACCGGATGAGCTGCGGGGCGTGAGCCGGCGAGACGCCCGAGAGCACCAGCAGGTCGGGCTGGGTCCGGATGACCGGGGTGAGCACCGGTGTGAAGTCGGAGGTGTCAACCTGGTAGGTGACGTTGTCCGACACCACTTCCATTCCCAGTTCGTTCGCGGCCATGACACCGCCGTCGCGCTGGCTGAGCGGGTCCGATTCGTTGGCCGCGACAAATGCCACGGTCTTCACGCCCTCGTTTTCCACGAGGTACTTGTAGATGGCCGGTCCGGACTGGTAGTTGGCCACCATTCCGAGAACCGCGTTCGAGGCCGGTGGACTGTAGAGCTCCTTCGGGAACGCGTAGGGAAAGTAGACGATGCCGTTTGCTTCCGCGACCGGGCGCACCGCAGCGGCGCCGTCGTCGACATTCGGGCCGACGACGTAGCGGATCCCTTCCTGTGCCATTTTTTCCATGCCGGCGATGGCGCGCTTGGGGTCCTTCTGATCATCGAATGTGACGATCTCGATGTCGTAGGTCTTGCCGCCGATCTCGACACCACCGGTCTCGTTGATCCAGGCAGCGCGGGTTTCCATCGAGCGAACGTTCGAGATGCCCCAGGCGGCCGCCGGGCCACTGGTGACGCCGACAAAGCCGATCTTCAGCGTGTCGTTTTCAGCGTGGGCTGCGGTGGCGAGCGTCAGCGACGTCAGAGCCACGGCAGCAGTCTTGAGTACGGTGCATCTGTGCATGAGTGTAGTCCTTCCTTTCCAGTGTCGCATTCGGGTTTCGCCCGAACCTGAACGAAGTCATTCAATTGATCGTTAACAATCTCGTCAACAGAAAACGGCACTTCTGTCGACAATTGGAACGGCAGCAGTAAGGAACGGTTTGATTGGCCGGGCTATCCAGAGTCCCATTTCGAGGGAGGCGCGAGGTATAATGACGTCGATGGACAAAGTGGACATACACCCGGAGAGGGACGGCTGGAGCGAGCAGCAGATCGTTGAGCGCATCTACGAAGCCGTGATGGAACAGCGGCTCGCGCCGCGCACGAAGCTCAGCGAGTCAATGCTGTGCAAGGCGTTCGGCGTTGGACGAATGCGTGTCCGCCGCGCGCTGCTGTTGCTCGCCAGCCAGGGCATCGTCGACCTGCATTCGAATCGAGGTGCGTTCGTCGCCAGCCCGGACGCCAAGGAGGCGCGCGATGTCTTCAACGCCCGGATGATGCTCGAGCCGAGCATTGTGCGCCAGTTGACAAGCAATGCGCGGTCGGCCGACCTTGACGCGCTGGCACGCCACATTGAGCGCGAGGAGGAGGCGCGACGCGGAGGCGAAAGGCGCGAAGCGATCCGGCTCTCCGGCGAGTTTCACGTGCGCCTGGCGACAGCCACCGGCAACGATGTCGTGACCCGGATGATGCGGGAACTGGTGACACGGACCTCGGTGATCATCGGGCTGTTTGGCAGCACGGGTGCCTCGAACTGCCCCGAGCACGAGCACGCCGACATTCTCGACGCTCTCAAGTCCAAGGACGGCGACCGGGCAGAGACGCTAATTCGAACCCATCTCGCACTGATTGAGGCGGACCTCGACCTCTCGCCTACGGGGTCGAATTCGACCGACCTGGCCACGATCCTCGGCGCGCGGTAGGGGCGATCTGGCAGCAGATCGGACAATTCCCGGACCAATCCATGCCGCGCTCGGATACTCTTTTGGCGACTTCTCGCGATGGCAAGAGCCACCCCTTGGGGCGAACGTTGTGCTCGGGGTCATCGGTGAACCGGCCTGCGGTCGCCGAGCCCATGATCGACTCATGCGGGAAACTGGAACGCCGAGAATTCCCCTTTTTGGGAATTGGCAGGGCGCGGTTGATGGGAGGCGGGCCTCGTGATCAGGTCACGCGCAGTGCGATCCGGTGCACGGAGTTGTTGAGATAGCCTCTCGGGTTCCAGTCGATGGCGAAGGGCTGCATGTCGCCCGCACTGTCGCTCGCCCGTGACCAGACCTCGTAGTAGCCAGCCTGGGGGAAGGCGATCCGGCGACGCCAGTTCTGCCAGGCGCCCGGGTTGACCGGCCCTTCGAGATCGGCCGTCATCCAGTTCCTGCCGAGATCGATGGAGATGTGGACTGCGGAAACGGTCCGGTCGCCCGACCAGGCATGCCCGCGCACCTCGACCTCGCGGGTGACCGCGGCGCCATGTTCCGGCGAGGTCACCAGCGATTTGACCGGCATGCGCTCGATGATGTCGAAATCATCTTCCGGCACCTCGTCGCCCGGAGCGACCGGGTATCGCGGCACCCGATACGGGGTGCGCTCACTATGCAGTACCCTATAACACCACCACCTAGTCGTGGTCGCGCCAGTGACTATCAATATCCTGCGAATTGCGGCCACCGTCAACTCGCTTGTTCGGCAGCCGCATTTCCTGCCGGTCGGCACGACCGCGATCCTGCTTGCCGGCTGCACCCTTTACGACACTGAGTCCGCTCGCCAGCGCGCCGACGAGGTCACCGCGGCGATCGAGACCGCGACGCCCGCGCCATCGCCGGACTTCCATGTCCTGCAGGTCGATCCGGACCGCCCCTTCACCGGCATCGAGATCCTCGAGCCTCCTGCAGCATCACTCCCTTCTCCGTGGACTGCCGACGACGCGGTCAGCCTCTCCCTCGCTGGCGCGCTCTCCGATCAGTCCACGGCGTCCCTCATTGAGGCCGCCACCGGTCTTGCGGTGCGGTTCCAGGGCCTGCGTCCGGACGATGCGCCGGACGATCCCTTCGGCCTCCCCGCGGCCGCCCTGCCGGAAGGCGGCATCTGGACCGGACCACTCGACGGCCTCCTCGACACCTGGACATCCGCCAGGGGATACGCCTGGCGATGGGTGCCGGCCGACGAGACCGTCGAGGTCGTGCGCTCCCAGGCTGTGGCGTTCACCCTGAACGCGCTCGCCGGCACCCAGCAGATGTCCGGCACCACCTCGACGACGGAGACCGCCGGCGAGGGCGCCAGTTCCAACCTCGCACAGCAGTCCATGGCGGCGTCCGCCACCTACGACCCCTGGAGCGAGGTCACCGAACAGCTCACTGCGGTTCTCGATGCGTCGGCCAGCGTCGCGGCCTCCCCCTCCACGGCGTCTCTCACGGTCCACGGCCTGCCGCGGGACGTCGAACGCGCCCGCAGGTACATCGCCCACCTCAACCGCACGATCCTGAGGCCGGTGACGGTGACGTTCTCGATCTACCGGGTGGCGTACGAGAGCGGCGCCGACTACGAGCTCGGCATCGGCGGCGCCCTGGAACGCGTCTTCGGCACGTCCGCGGGCCTGGAGGTTCTCTCCGGCGGGGTCTCGATCGTGCGGCCCGCACCAGGCGCCGACTCCCTCGACGCCACCATCGGGGCGCTGGAGACCGCCGGCACGGTCTCGCGCGAACTGACCGCCACCGTGCCGACGCTGAACGCCCAGCCGAGCCACTTCTTCGAGCTCTTCTCGGAGGCCTATCTCGCCGAGATCTCCACGACGCTCGACGAGGGCGTTCTGCAGACCACCCTGACGCCGGGGAACGTCTCGTCGGGGTTCGCCATGGAGTTCGTGGCCCAGATCGTGGCGCCGCACGAGGTCCTGGTGAGGATCTTCGCGAGCATCCTGGACCGTCCCGACTTCGCCGTCTTCGGCACGGGCAGCCTGCGCCTGCAACTTCCCAGCTTCGGCAACCGGGCCGTGCAGATCACCCAGACGGTGGGCCGGGGAGAGACGCTTGTCATCACCGGGTTCTCCGACCGTGGCGCGGCGGCCTCCGGATCCGGCACCTTCAACGCCGACATTCCCTTCCCGTTCGGCCGCCGCATGACCGGCGACGACTTCACCGAGCAGGTGCTGCTGATCAGCGCCGAGGCGGGCCCGCCGATGGGCATCGTCGAGCGACCGGGCGTGGAGCTCTGAGACATGGCGACGATCCGGGCAGGAGGCGAGGCGTGGGTGGCCGGCATGACGTGGCGCCCGCGCATGAGCGTGCGCAAGCTCCGCCGCGCCGCGCAAGACGCCGGCGCTGTCGCCTGCATCGAGACCGACACGATGACGGGCCTTGCCGGGCAAGAGGACGGCGACCCGACCGGCACGCCGTCGCTGGCGGCAGCCCTCATGGACACGCTCGAGGATGTGACCTGGATCGCCGTCGTCGACGGCGGCGACGGCAGGATCGCCATGATCCGCTGCGAGGCCGGGACGATCGGCGAGGACGGCGACATCGTCGTCGACGACGCAATGGAGGCCGCCAGGCGCCTCGAGGTCATGAGAGGTGGCTTCCGGATCCATGCCAGCCCGAGCCTCGGCATCCCGGAGGCCGCGGTCCTCGACGTCTCACGGATCGAGACGAGGGAGAGCCACCGCCTGCAGGCGCTCCCCGATCCACCGGGAGGCGGCCTCGCCTCGGTGATCGCCGCGGTCACGATTCTCGTCCTTCTCGGCGGCGGCGGAGCGGCGTGGATCTGGCGCCAGGACATCATGGACCTGATCTGGCCGCCGGAGCCGGAGCCGGAGGTGGAAGTCCAGCAGGAGCGCCAGGTGGTGACGATGATCTCGACGCCGGCCCTGCTGGCGGCGTGCGCCCGGGCCCTGCGGGAGGTTCCTCCCGAACTTCCGGCCTGGACGCTCGAGGAAGCGACCTGCAGGGCGGAACTCGTCGAGGCCCCGGTTCTCGAGGTGGTGCCGGAGCTCTCGGGCCGTCCGGCTCTCGTGCTCCGCTGGTCGCTCGACGCGGACCACGACGCCGCGATGCACCGCCGGCTGCTGGAGGACCTGCTGCCTTCAACGCGTCATGCAGGGATCGTCCACGGCGAGGAGGCATGGGCCGTGACGGTACTCGGTTCCGTGATCGTCGAGGTCGATCAGGACCATCACCGTCCGGAGTTCCGCAACATCCGGGCCGCCCTCGACAGGAGGGTGGGACCGTGGTCCGACTCGCTCAGCTACACGCAGCTCCAGCCGAGCCAGTGGTCCATCACCATCACGGGGCGAGGACCCCTGGGCCGCCTGCGCCAGGCCCTCGAGCCCATCGCCGGCCTCGAGGTGACGTCGCTCACGCGCACCGCCAACCACGCCTGGCAGGTCGTCGCCCGCCCACTGGCTCCGCGCATGATCCTGGAGAGCGCTTACCTGCGTCTCTCGCAACCCGCCGCCGGTCTCTACGAGACGGCCGCCGGCATGCCTGAAGGAGGAGGGTGAACGATGAGCGGATGCATGGCGGAGCTGGCGATGAAGCGCCTCGACGACCGACGGCCCCTGCCGCCGCGCTGTTCCTGCGGGGCCGCTCCGCACCAGCGCCGGTCATGCCCGCTGGCCGTGTCGGCGGGCCGTGACGTCGACATCGAGAACTGTCCGACGTGGCAGGCCGTGGCCACCAGGGCCGGATGGCTGGCCGACGCGGGGGACGCGCCATGACCGGCCAGCGCTGCGACCAGTGCGGCGAGACCGTGATCCGCCGCACCCGCTGGCAGGTCCCGCGCATCGAGTCCGACGCTTTCGACAACCTCTACACCGTCCCGGGCGCCGTCGTGAGCCTGTGGCTGTGCGACCGCTGTGCCGGTCCGAACCCGCCTCGACCGGCCGAACGGCCTGTCGTCCACGATGGAGGAGCCTGATGTTCTTCGCCCGCACCGCTCATCTCCTCGCCACTGCGGTTCTGCGCAATTTCGCAATTGCGCAACGCTGCCGCACCGCCGTCTGCCTCGCCACGGTGGCCGCCGCCACGATCCTCTTGACTCCGCCTGCTGCCGCCAGCGACTACGTCGAGACGGAAGCGCTCTTCCACGCAAGGGCCATTCAGGAGGCCTTCGACACGCTGGCCGAGCACATCACGGACGGCTCCACCGCTGCGGTCTCCTGGAGCGGGACGACACCGCCCGCCTCCACCGGCTGGCTCGCCGACTGGACCGCCCGCGGCCTTGGCGCGCGCTACTGCGACAACGTGCTGCTGGTCCACGTCACCACGGCTTCCATGAAGGGGACGGGAACCAACCTCGGCGTCGTGCAGCTGGCGCCGCACCTCGAGGCGAAGGCGAGGAACCGGGACGTCGCGCCGCTCCACTGGCTCGACGGCGGCACGGCCGAAGGCATCCTCGGCAGGGAGAGCATCACCCTGCCGGCCTGCATGGGCACGACACCTTCCGACAGGCCGGCACTCGCCGGACCGGTCGTCGATCCCTTCACGGTGACGACGGACCAGGTGACCTTCGAACATCAGGCCCGAGCGTGTCCGGCGGGGTTCCACGGAACGGGACAGACATGGGTGCGCGAGGCGACGCAGAAGCTGAACGGCCGCGGCGATCCAACAGGCACGCCGACCACCGGCCCGTGGTCGCTCCTCGTCGATCACTGCCGCGCCGACACGGTGACGTGGGAGTACTATCGCCAGTCCTGCACCTTCACGCCCGGCGCGCCGCACGTCGGCACGCTCACCGGCGACGCCGTGTGGCGCCGGCAGAAGTCGGTGACGGCCTCCGGCACCAGCTACGGCGCTCCGGAGTTCGTCTCCACCACCTGCTGGACGGATCCCAACCCGACGCCGCCGGTGCCGACCGAGACGACGTCGACGACGAGCGAGACGCGGTCCTTGAGCTGCGGGGCAGGCTACACCGGGTCGCGCACCCAGAGACGCACGCTGACCTGGCGTCACCTCAAGTGGCCGTGGGACGCCTCGGCGACGGTGCAGAGGGTCTCCCAGACCAACTGGGCGACCAGTTCGAACACCTGCCGGCGGATTCCGCCTCCACCGCCGCAGTGCCCGCAGGGCCAGGTCGGCACGCCTCCCAACTGTGTGACGCCGACGACGCCCCAGCAATGCCCGCAGGGCCAGGTCGGGACGCCGCCCAACTGCACGACGCCAACGACGCCACAGTGCCCGCAAGGCCAGGTCGGCACGCCTCCCAACTGTGTGACGCCGACGACGCCCCAGCAGTGCCCGCAGGGCCAGGTCGGCACGCCTCCCAACTGTGTGACGCCGACGACGCCCCAGCAATGCCCGCAGGGCCAGGTCGGGACGCCGCCCAACTGCACGACGCCAACGACGCCACAGTGCCCGCAAGGCCAGGTCGGGACGCCACCGAATTGCGTGACGCCGACTCCACCGCCGCCGGGCCAGTGCCCGCAAGGTCAGGTCGGCACGCCGCCGAACTGTGTGACGCCGACGACGCCCCAGCAATGCCCGCAGGGCCAGGTGGGGACGCCGCCGAACTGTGTGACGCCGACTCCGCCGCAGTGCCCGCAGGGCCAGGTGGGGACGCCACCGAACTGCACGACTCCGGACCCGCCAAAGCCACCGAAAAAGTGCGTCGATCGCGACAAGGGCGGCGGCTGTCCCAAAGACAGTAGCGGCAACAACAACGGCGGCCGCGGCGGCAACGTCGGCGGCGGCTGGGACACCGACGGCGACGGCAAGGCTGATGTCGCCGACCTCAGTGACGTCGATGAAGCCGACCGTCCCAACGCGAACTACGTCGATGGCCATACGCCCATTGGCCGGGACGGCGGGAACAATCGTGGCGACAAAGACCCGGGCAGCAACTGCGGCGGATGCGGACGCGAGGGATTCTGATGACCGTGAGGAAGCCGGCAAGGCAAACAGGCTGGCATAACTGGATCGGAACGTATACAGAACATGCGTTTTCACAATACGAAGGAGAACGATCATGATCCGCAAGACCCTCACCGTCCTCGCCGTTACCGTTCCGCTCGTCATTGCGGGCTGCAAAACGACGGAAGTTGCCCAGCGCACGTCCAATCCGGGATCGCACGCCCAGGTCTGGGTCCACAATGCCCTGCTTCCCGGCCGGGTTGTCATCCAGTACGGACTCTGGACGGGCGATTGGTCAAACTGGATCATCACCTCAGCATCCTACCAGACCCAAGACGACCGCTATTTCGAGTGCAGCGGCAAGAAACGACGCTACCGGGAGCACTCGGGACCCGGTGCCCTTACCGGTGCCGGAGAGATGCTCATGGCGGCATCCCACCGTGTCAGCGGCGACCGCTGGCCCGTCTTCTACAACCCACAGACCGGGCGCTTCCATGCCGAGGCATGGGACGAACGCGATGGCAGGTGGGAAGTTGAGGAGGACGGCTGGGTTCAAGAGGGCTGGCCGCGCCTCATGGCCGACGCCTGCCCCGGGATCACGGAGGAGATCCTCGCCGACGGCGGCTGGATCAACGAGAAGCAGACGCACCCGACGATCTGGAAGATGTTGGAACAGGATCCCACTGCGCCTCTCGTCTTCCCAGGCGCACCGCCCACGACCCGTCTTGGCCTCGGTTACAAGCGTGCCGAGAAGGCCTTCTCCTGGTGTTTCACGACAAACACCCGCCCCGTCCTCCCGGCGCACTGCTATCCGGAGGGTACGGAGCCGCCCGGTGACGGCGCGGCCCTCCTTCTCCCCGAATCGCCCGACGAGGCGGCGGCCTATCTCGACCGCCTGACTCTCGCCGACACGCTCAGGGAAGCCAACGGCAACGTCCTCGAGGATCGCCTGGGGCGGGCCTACGTGCTGGCGCTGGGTCAGACCGACGAGTTCTGGGCCGTCGACGGGGAAGATCGCCTCACCGATGTCGGCTACCTCACCTGGAACGCCGCCACGGAGACTCTCGAGCTCGACTGGGAGCTGAAGGGCGACGTCGCCGACTACCACCACCGTCCGGGCGATCCGCTGCCGGTGGTCGACACCGGCCGCCGGCACCCGGCCTTCGCCATCGCCGACTGGCTGGTGGGGTCAGCCAGCGACGTCCTGCTGCCCTACATGGGCCGCCAGGCGCGTTTCCGGTTCGGGGACGACGGCGCGCTGACGGTGCGGGGCAAGGATCGGGACTTCCCCGGCACCTGGACGGTGTCGCGGGGCCGCCTGGTGCTGGAGATCGACGGCATCGCTGAACGCGCCGGATATCCCTGGGATCTCCTGGCCGGCCACTTGCGCGCCACCACCGGCTACACCGGATGATCCGCAGCGGGTTCACATGCGGATCCGTGGCGGCGACGTTCCTCCTCGCCGCCACGCTCGCGGCGGCCCAGGACCTCCCCTGGCCGACCGCGGGCACGGTGGACGTCATCGCCCCCGATGCGCCGGCGCCGGCGGCAACGGCCGCGCCACAACCGGAACCACCACCGACGCCGGAAGAGACCCTCGACGAGGCGGCGGAAGCCCTGGTCCAGCTGCTGACCGCGGAGACGCCGGAAGGCCCGCCGATGGCGGAATGCGCCGTCGACCTGCTGCGCACCCGTCTTGCCACGGCGGTCGAGGGCGACGACGTGCTGACGGCGATCGCCCTCGAGAACGAGCTCCTCGCCCTGTGCAACCGCCGCCAGCAACTCGTCCTCGAGGTACTGTCGACCGAGCTGCTGCTGGCGTCTCTGGTCGCCGGCGAGGCAATGCACGGGACAGCCGTTCAGGCCGCCGTTGTCCTGCCCGAGGCCGTGCAGGAGGCGCCGCCGGCGCCGACCCTCGATCAGATCACGGCGGAAGTTCCACCGCCGCCGCCGGAGCCCGAGCCGGAACCGGAGATCGCCGCTCCTCCGCCACAGCCCGCCTCGCCGGACCTTGCCTGGGTGACGGTGCTGGGCTCGGCCGGCAACCTGCGCGCCGCCGTCAGCGACGGCACGTCGGTGTGGTGGGTGCGGGAAGGCGACGTTCTCGCCGGCGATTGGCGGGTGACGCGGATCGCGGCACGCCCGCCGGGTGTCACGCTCTCCCATGACGAAGCCGGCCACCACGCGCTTCCCTTCCACAGCGGCCCGGCGCCGGGATCGGGGGGAGAGCCATGAAGCTCCACCCGGCCGCCGTCTTCGGCACCGCCGCCATCGCCGCCCTTGTCGTCGCCGCCGCGAGCGGCGTCATCCCACCGCCATCGCCCGCCGAGATCCGGGAACGCGATCCCCTGCGGGCAGGCCTCGCCGATGCCCGGGATCTCCCCTGGCCGTCCGGGGAGGGTCCGGACGCCAGCTTCCCCGATCCGTCGCAGGACCCGACCTACGGCATGGCGTGGCTGATGGTCATCGACGCTCCCGAGTTCACCGTGGCGGTGGTGACCAACATCTTCAACCTGTGGTGGGTGCGCGTAGGCGACACGCTGCCGGACGGCCTCACGGTGACATGGATCGAGACGCACCCGCCTGGCGTCACGGTCGCCGCCGCCGACGGCAGCCGCCACACGCTTTCCTACTGGTGCGGCGACGCCGACACCCGCCCGGCGCCGGGAGCGGGGGGAGAGACATGATGATCCTCGGCTTCGCCCTCTTCCTCACTGCGTTCGTATCCCTGACGCCCCGGGTCATGGTGGACCTGGCCCTCATGGCTCAGGCCGCCGCGCCATGAGCCTCTCTTCCCTCTTCCGCCGCAAGGACACCGGCCCGCGCATGCCGGTTCCCTTCCTGGCAGGCCATGCGCGGCTGTCGCGGATCGCTGCCGCGTGGCGCGACGGCCGCTGCCTCGTCGCCCGCGGCTACGAGCGCGACAGGGAGCTGCGCGAGGCGCTGGCCCAGCTGCAGGCCAAGAAGCGGGTGAAGGGGACGATCCGGATCACCGCGGTGGCGCTGGCCGAGATCGACCAGGCGTGGGGTCACGGTCCCGGAAGCCATCGCAAGGGCGGCGCTTCGGAGCTTTCCCGCACGGCCTCGCGGATCTTCCGGGAAGCGGCTCTCGCCCGGGCCAGCGACGTCATCTTCGAGCTCTCGGACGACGCCTGCCGCGTCTTTGCCATCGTCAACGACGCCAAGCTCGCTCTCGGCCATCCGCTGATGGCGGACGAGGGGGCGGCGGTCATGGGCTACCTCTTCCACTCCAAGGACGAGGGATCGAGCCAGACTTCCTATCAGAGGGGCGAGTTCCAGGGATTCTCGATCCGCGGCGGCGGCGCCGTGGAACTGCCCGAGTCGGTCTCCGGGCTGCGCTGCCAGCGCGGACCCAACGATCCGGACGGCGATCACATGTTCGCCCGCCTCTTCTACCGGGACCAGCTGCAGGAGGGCATGACGTGCGAGCACCTGGGGTTCGGCGCCGAACACGCGGCCATGTTCGCGGAACTCAGAACCTCGCTCCACGGCGGCATCTTTCTCGGCGGCTCCACCGGCGACGGCAAGTCGACGACGCTCGCGGTCAACCTGGCGTTGCAGATGGCCGAGCACGGCGGCGAGCTCAACCTCGTCACCCTAGAGGATCCGGTGGAGTACCGCATTCCCGGCGCCATCCAGATCGCCGTGCCGACCTCGGGGTCCGGAGAGGAGCGGGCGCTGCATTTCCGGAGGGCGCTGATGCACTTCTGCCGGGTGCACCCGGCTTCCGGCATGGTCTCGGAGATCCGCGATCACGATGCGGCGACGCAGGTGCTGAGTTTCGTGGACACCGGCCACCAGGTGTGGACCACCATCCACGTCGATTCCGCCAACGCCATCCTGTTCCGTCTCCTCGACATGGGCGTCGAGGCCTCGACGCTGGCCAAGCCCGGCAACATCCGCCTCCTGATGAAGCAGACATTGCTGCCCATGCTCTGCCGGGAGTGCGCCCTCGACCGTCCCGCCGACGGCGCGCTGCCGGCCTGGATGGCGAGCGCCCTCGAGAACCTGGAGACGGTGCGGTTCCGCAACCGCGAGGGCTGCGCCGCCTGTCGCCGCGAGAAGGCGAACGACATCGCCCGCCAGGCGTGGACGGGCTACACGCGCCAGCAGGTCGTCGCCGAGTCGATCATCCCCGACGCCGGCTACCTCGGGTTCGTCGGCAGACGCGACCCCATCGGTGCGCAGGACTGGTGGATCGAGAAGATGGGCGGCCGGCCGCTTTCGGCCACCATCTGGGAGATCGTCGGCCGCGGCGCCGTCGATCCCATGGATGCGCTCGCCAAGGGCGCCCGGCCGGCGGACATCGCCAGGCCGCCGTCGCTGCGCGTCGTCCAGGGAAGTGCGCCATGACCGCGCTCACAAGGCCCGGGCGACCCTCACGCGGCGACCAGCGCCATCACGCTGCCGAAGCCATTCAGCACGAACACCATGTCGACAGCGGTGAGAACCATCGAGACCAGGGCAAACAACCTGACAACCGGATGCCCGCTGCCCAGAAGCGAGGCGAGACCGGCCAGCAGTACAGCGTGGACCCAGATGCTCTTCTCGATCTCGAGGGCATCGCTCCCGACGCCATGCAATCCCTCCAGGAACTGCAGATGCTTCAAGACTTCTCGTTCATAGAAGTCCATGGCATCCGCTCCCTCATCCTGATCGCCCTGATTCACAGCATGGTCATCGCGACCTTCTACTGCGGCGGCCGCGGCATTGCAGGTTCCGGAGTCCCTCCCTGCGGCACCTGGCTGTTCATGACGGGAGACCGGCTGTGAACGACCCGGACGACGCACTCATCGCCGCCCACGGCGCCCGCTCTCTGGTCATGACCGGCATGGTCCTCCTGTGCACTCTCGGCGCCCTGGCGATGTCGCCTCACCTCGACCTGCCCTGGCCGTGGGTCGCCGGGGCCTGGACCAGTCTCGCCGCCCTCTCCTTCATCGGCACCAGAACCGGACGCCGGGTACGGGATGTTCCCATCGGCGCATACGGCGACTGCCGGGTGGCGATCGCGCTGCCCGCGTCCGCCCTCATCGCCATCATTCCCGACCGCACGCACAGCCCGGACCGGCCGGTCGTCGAGGGGCTCGCGCCGGCGGACGCCATGGCCGTCATGCACGACTGGGGCGTCGCGATGCTCGCGCAAGGCTTCGCCGTCGGCCTGGCGCCGGCGCCGTTCGCGTGTCTCTTCATCGCCGCGCTTCTGTGCGGCGCGGCGGACGGCGCCTGGACCGCCATAGCGATGCGCCACGGAAAACTCACGTTCGTCAAGGCTCTCGTCCTGTTTGTGCGGGCGATCCGCTCCGGGGAAGGAACCGGGTGGCGGATCGTCGCGGGAGGCCGGTCGTGAACGCCCCGGATCACGCGCTCGTCGTCGCCCACGGCGCCCGCTCCCTCCTCCTGACCGGCGTGGTGGCGAGCATGACGGCGCTCGCCGCAGCAGCAGGCCCGCCCGCGGGCCTGCCCTGGGCGTGGATCGTCGTCGCCTGGGCAGGCGCCGCCACCCTCTCCTTCCTGTGGTCCCGGATCGCCGCCGGCGGCGTCGTTCCACCGGGCGCCTGGGGCGACGTGCGCCTCGCCCTCGCCTTCATCGGCATGCTCATCCTGACCGCGGTGCCCGACGTATCGCACGACGGACCGCCGCCGTTCGAGGGAACCATCAGCGCACCGGCGGCCCTGCACGACTGGGGCGCGGCGACCGTCGCCCAGGGCCTTGCCCGCGTCGTGGCACCGGTGCCGTTCGTCCTGCTGCTCGCCGCCGCGCTGCTGTGCGGTCTGGCGGACGGCGCCTGGAACGCCATGGCGCAGCGCCACATGAAGCTCTCGTCCATCAAGGCTCTCGTCCTGTTTGTGCGGGCGATCCGCTCCGGGGACGCCACCAGCTGGCGGATCGTCACGGGAGGCCGGCCATGACGACCCCGGCCCGACCTGACCGCCCCTTACCCGCCGAGCAACTCGCGGGCCGCCATGAGGCTGCCGAACACCACCATGGCAGAGACAAGGGCGACGACCATGTCGACACTCGTGATCAGTTCGCCGGTCGACCGGCTGATGAACCGGAACCTGACGAAGGCCGCCACCAGGAAGCCGACAACACCGCTGACGACCACGCCGAGCCAGAGCTCGAAGGCCGCGTCCAACAGTCGGAATTGCCAGACCGGCCACGCCTCGATCATCCATTCCCAGTCGCCCACGGCGCACGGGCGCTCGCCGTCACCTTCCTCGTTCATGTCGCCGCCTTCTTCTCCTGGCTTGCCTCGCCGTCCGATCATCCGGACTGGGCCCTCATCGTACCCTGCTACGCCGTCAACGCCCTCATCTTCTTCGTCTTCGGCCGGCTCCAGGCAAGCGGCGGGATCATCCCCTTCGGCACCATCGGCGAAGCGCGGTTCGTCATCGCCGTCGTCGCCACGGCCATGGTCTTCGGCCACCAGGACGACCCGGCGGTGCGGGACCTCCCGGCCCTGATGTTCCTGATGGCGTCCATTCTGTGCGCCCATGCCGACGGCGCCTGGATGGCCGCCATCACGCGCCACGGCCGGTGCACGTTTCGCGTCGCCCTTCTCATGGCGCTGCGCGAGATCTGCAGCAGGCAGAGCGGCACCTGGCGGATCATGACGGGAGGCCGGCCGTGAGCCACGCCTGGAAAAAGCCCTACGCCGCCGTCTTCCTGCGGCGCTCGCAGCGCATCGACCTCTACCACACGATCGCCGATCTGCTGGCCGCGGAGTTCGCCCTCGAGAAGGCGCTCCTGACGGCGCACGAAACAACAAGGGCCCAGGGCAACACCTTCGAGGCGCGGCCGCTGGCGCACTGGCAGGAAGCCCTTCACCGCGGCCTGTTCGCCCGGGAGGTCTCGCGCTGGGTGCCGGCCTCGGAGGCCATGATCTTCGCCGCCTACGGCAGGGTCCCGGCCGAGGCCCTCTTCGCCGCCACCGCCCGCGTCGCCGAGATGCGCTCGCGGCAGACGGCGGCCGTGTGGAAGGCCCTGGCGATGCCGGTCCTCCTGACCGTCGCCGTCCTCGCCCTCCTGTGGGGCGCCGGCGAGCACTTCATCCCGGCCATGGATCCGCTTCTTCCCGCCCACCAGTGGCCGCTCACCGGGCACTTCTTCCGCTCGACGGCGCTCTTCGTCCACGCCTGGCCGCACGCCATCGGCGGCGCCCTCGTCGTCGCCGGCATCGTGCTCCGCCAGGTGCTGCTGCGCTGGAAGGGGCGGGGACGGGCCCTCTTCGACAAGATCGCGCCGTTCTCGCTCTACCGCACCGTGGTCGGCTCTGCCTTCCTCTTCGTGCTGCTCGAATACATGAAGGCGGGCCTGGACCTCAACGAGCGCACCTTCGAGGAGCTGAAGCGGGCCGCATCGCCCTATACGCGCCACCGCATCGCCGCCATCCAGGCTGGCATGGCCTCGGGCGTGAGCCTTGGCAAGGCGATGACGGACTCGGGCCACGGGTTTCCGGATCCCACGCTGTCGCCGGTGGTGGCGGCGCTCGACGGCGTGCCCGACTGGGACGTCAAGCTCTCGCGCTTCGTCGACCGCTGGATCCTGCGCTCCGAGTCGCTGATGCAGGCCCGCTCGGCGGCCGTCAACGTCCTGCTCACCATCTTCGTCACGGTGCTGATCGCCGGCGTCACCCAGGCGCTTTTCGAGATCATGAACACCGCCGGCCGGATCGCCGCCGGCTACTGAGCAACCCCTGCCAAGGAGTCCATCCGTGAACGCATCCCTCACCCCGCAGCCGGCGCTCTCGCGCGCCCGCGCCCGCCGCCGGCGCGGCCTCTCCCTCTTCCAGGCCCTCATGGTGCTGGGCCTCGCCGCCGGCGCCGTGGTCGGCGCCGTCACCCTCTACAACACCACCACCGAGGTGCAGGCGAGAAACGACACCCAGGCGCTGATCACCCAGCTCGTCGTCGCCACCCAGCGCATCCACCAGGGTGCGAGCTCCTACGGCGGGACCAGCACCACGGCCATCAACCTCGCCCAGACCCTCGACGTCCGCGGCTCCATCCCGGCCTCGGCCAAGACGGGCAGCGGTGCCGCCGTGGCAATCCGCCACGCCTTCGGCGGCGCCCTGGTGGTGGAGGGCGTGGGCGACCGCTTCCGGATCACCCTCAACGACCTGCAGCAGGCGAACTGCACCCAGCTCCTCGATCCCTACATCGGCCAGGCCCGCGCCTCGGGCGGCCTCTTCTCGGTCTCCAACGGCACCACGACCAACAACCTGCCCATGGACGTCGCCGGCGTGGCAACGCTCTGCGCCGACGCCAACGACAATGACATCGAGCTCACCTTCGAGTGACCCGCGCCCGTCCGGGACGGCCCGCCGCGGATGACGGCACGGCTCCGCAGCCGGGCGGCACGTGGCGCCGCCGAGCTCTTCGGCGTGCTGGCGCTGGCGGCGCTGGCGACTTTCGTTCTCACGGCGTGGACCCTGGCGGAACGGCGCAGCCAGGAGATTGCGGCGCGAGAGACGACCGGACACGTGGCCGCCGCCTGGCTCCAGGCCATGCACCGCGCCACCATGGAGAGCGACTACTCGGCCGTGGTGGCGGGAGGCGGCGCGGTGGTGACGCCGGCGTCGCTCGCCGGCCAGGGTCATGCTCCGCCGGGGTTGCCGGCGGCCCCGCGGGGGGCGACGATGACCCTGGGCGTGATCGGCGACGGCACGGCGCAAGCCACCGCCATGGCCTTCCTCGTCGTCACGCCCGCTTCGCTCGACGCCTCTCACCACATCCATCGCGGCCTCGTCGATGCCGGCATCGAGAACGTCGAGTTCGCCGCCGGTCCGGCGGGCGCGATGGCGGGCCACCGCGCGGCAATCGAGGCGCTGACAGGCGCCCTCGCCAGCGAGGCGTTCTTCATCACCGCCGACACCCTGGTCCATGTCCCGGGCGCCCTCTACCGGCGGCCGCAGCCGGGGAGGCCGTGGCTCAACGACATGGCGGGCGATCTCGCCCTCGACGGCAACGACATTGTCGACGCCGGCGCCATCCTCGCCGGCGCCATCGATCACCTCGATCCCGCCATCGATCCCCTCGTCGCCTCCACCTGGCCCGGGGTCCGGACGACGTCGACGAGCGTCGTCTCGACCGCCGCCGTCGTGGCGGACCCGGCGAGCCTCGTTCCCGGAACCACGGCCCTGGATCCCGCCCGCACTCCGCCCGGCGCCGGCGCGGCGTCGCTCGCGGCCTCGTCGACGGCCACGTTCGCCAGCCTCGACACCGCCGGCATCGAGGCGGCGAGCGGGCTTGACGTCACGGCCGACCTCGTGGTCGGCTCGCTCGTCACGCCGGCGGCGATCCGGAGCGCTTCGGCGACCGTCACGAACGCCCTCCAGGCGGCCGGCCTCCAGGCCGCTACGCTGACGGCCCAGGCAACGACGGTCGGCGCCGCCGCCACCGTCTCGGGAACCCTCGCCACGCCCTCGGCCACCGTGGCCCGCATCGGCGGTGCGCCCGTCGTCGACACCGCCACGATCGCCGCCACCGGCGGCGTCTACGGTCCTTCGCTCAGGGTTGTCGGCCGCCTCACGGCAGGGAGCTGCAGCGGATGCTGACGCGGCTCCGCCGACGCCGCTCCCGCGGTCTCTCCCTCTTCGGCTCGATGATGGCGCTCGCCGTCATCGCCGTCATGCTCGCCGGCGGCGCGCGCTGGCTCGAGACGCAGCTCCTTCTCGCCCGGGAGGACCGCGCCGCCCATCGCCTGGTGGCGCTCTCGGAAGCCGCCCGGGGCTGGGCGCTCGCCAACTTCCCGACGCTCGTCGCCGGCCCGGCCAACCGCACCCTCTCCCTGGCGACGCTGATCTCCGACGGCTTCCTCGGTCCCGGGTTCCCCCAGACCGACACCATGTCGCGGGGATCCAGGATCCTCGTCATGCGGCCCGCCACGGCGGTCGTCGAGATCGTCGTCACCCAGAGCGTCGCCGCCGGAGACGTCCGCTGGCCCTGGCGCGCGGCGGCGACGGCGCCTGCCGGCATCGCCCGTCTCGGCTCGATAGCGCCTTCGGGAAGCCGCATCCAGGGCCCGACGATCGACATCGACGTCTCCGCCTTCCAGGCGGCCTTCGCCGGGGACCCGGCGCCGCGGGCCCTCGCCACCCACCTTCGCCTCGACCGCCAGTCGGTCTACGGCGATCAGCTCTATCGCACCGCGGTGACGGGATTCCCGGAACTGAACCGCATGGAGACCGATCTCGACATGGACGGCAACGACATTGTCGACGCCGGCGCCATGACGGCGCAGTCCTTCGCCATCGACACCTGGCTCTCCATCGCCGGGGCGCTCACGGTGACGGGCGACCTCGTGGTCGGCCAGAGCGCCATCGTCGCGGGCGCGACGCAGATCACCGGCGCGCTGACCGCCGGCTCGGCCGCCGTCACCGGTCCGGCCACCGTCTCGGGCAACGTCGACGTCACGGGCGCGGCATCGGCCGCCAGCCTCGCCGTCACCGGCACGGCATCGGCGGCGACGATCGCCTCGTCGGGGGACCTCACGGTCACCGGCGCCGCCAGCGTGGCGTCGCTGACGGCCACGTCCGTCTCCGCCGACACGGCCACCATCGACGATCTCGACGCGGTCGACCTGCAGGTCCGCCAGATGACGGCGACCGGACGCATGACGGCAGCCTCGGCCGGCATCACCAGCCTCGTCGTGGGGAGCTGCACGGGATGCTGAGGCGCGCGATCCTCGATGCCGCCTCGGCGGCCCTGGGCGTGGCGCTCCTCGCCGCCGCCCTCGTGGTCTCGTCGGCATGCTGCGCGTCCGCCCAGGAGACGGGCGCACTCCTTGGTCTCCTCGCCGATCCGCCGCCGGAGAGGGCGGCCGCACCCGAGATCGACACCCGCACGTTCACCATTGACGAGGCCGTCGTCGTCTCCGGGCGCCTGGCCGACGACGTCCTCGTGCTCTCGCGCATCGTCGCCCTGCAGGAGCGCCTGCTGGAGACCAACGCCACCCGGGCGGCCGTCGGGTCGCCGCCGCTCCTGCTGCCGCGCCGCATCTGCCACGCCTCGCCCTTGAGGCCGATGTGCGGCCGTCTCGAACACACCTTCGCACCCGGAGAGAGCCCATGACCCTCCTCGATGCCGCCTTCGCCGCCCTGGGCGTGGCACTCCTCGTCCTCATCGCCATGACGGACTGCAGGACCATGAGGATCCCGCTCATCCCTGTCCTCGCGCTGGCCGCCACCGGCCTCGCCTGGCACGCCGTGACGCCATCGGATCTGGGCGCCGTCTCGGCCGCCTGGTGGATGCCGCTGCTGGGTCTCGGCTGCGGCATCGCCGGTCCGGCCGCGGCCATAGCCGGGGCCGAGATGGGCGGGCGGCGCTGGCCGCTCATGCCGGGCGACGCCTGGCTCATGGGCGGCATCGGCGCCGTTGCCGGACCGCTGGGCCTCGCCTGGTCGATCGGCGCCGGGACGGTATGCTCGCTTCTCTACCGGGCGCTCCTGCAGGCGAAGAGAGGCCGGCCGTTCCGACTTGGTTACGTGCCGCTGGCGCCCGGCATGGCCACCGGCGCGGCGCTGGTCATCGCCGCCATGGCGTCCGGAACGGGAATCGCATCGGAAGACGTCCTGGCGACGCGCGAGGGCGATGTGCTGGCCGCCGTGGTCCTGCCGCCCGAGAGAGAGCCGGGCCCGCCCGGCGCGGCCGGCGAGATCGTCTACGTGGACACGCAAGAGGCCCTGACCCTGTCGGAGCTCGCCTCCCGCATGGAGGCGGCGACGGGGCGGCGCATCGTCATCGAGGAGCGCCCGTCGAGGACCGGCATCACGGCGGAACTGGAGAGGACGGCGCCCCAGGCGATCGCCTGGGACGGATCCGTCACGGCCCTCTTCGACCACGTCGCCGCCGCTCATCGCTACCGCTGGGAATGGCGCGGCGAGGCCGTGGTGTTCTACCGCTACTGGGACGCAGAGTTCGCCGCCCTCGTGGCGCCTGCTCCGGAGGTCCGTCAGGCGCGCTGGGTCGTCGACACCGCCACCGAGGCGACGCTGGCGGAAGTGCTCGACCGCTGGGCTTCGGAAGCGGACTGGTCGCTGGTCTGGTCGGCCGAGAGCGACTACACGCTCGGCGCCGACGCCGTCTTCGAAGGGTCGTTCCTCGGCGCCGTCGATGCCCTGCTCGCCGATCCGGTGACGCACGCCACGCTCAACGCCACGGCGTTCCCCGCCAACCGGCAGCTCGTCATCAAGGAGGCCCGGTGATGCCTGGGCTGCGCGTCGTCGCCATGCTCGCCATCCTCTCTGGCTGTGCGTTCTTCGAGGCGCCTCCGGAAGAGGTGACCGAGACCGAGGACCCGGCCGCGATCCTGCTGACCGAGGCCGCCCTTGCCGCCGAGGCGGCGCTGGCCGAACTCGCCCAGGCCCGCGCCGCCGACAATCCGGTCGAGGTCCAGCCGCCGCCCAGCCTGGTGCCGGACGAGCTCCTCGCCGAACGCACCTTCGACTGGATCGGGCCGCTTTCCACCCTCACCCGCCACCTCGCCGAAGAAGCGGGGTGGGAGTTCGTCGAGGCCGGCGAGAGGCCGCCGACACCGCTGATCGTGGAAGTGCGTGGCGAGGCCATGCCGCTGATCCTCGCCCTGCGCGACGCCGGCATCCAGGCCGCCGCGGCCGCCACGCTCACCGTCGACGCGCCGCGCCGCCAGGTCCGCCTCGACTGGACGTCATCCCAAGGAGACACGATATGAACCGTCGCTTGAGCCTCGTTGCCGCCCTCGCCCTCGTCCTCGGCGCCGCCGCCGCGGCCGACGAGCCGCCACGCCTGGAGTCCCTCCTCGCCATGGACGCCGGCGCCGGCCACGCCGTCAGCGTCTCGTTCGAGGACGATCAGCGGCGGCGCGCCATGGCCACCGCCGCCCGCGCCTTCGGCGCCCAGGCGGGCCTCAAGCGCCGGGGCTGGGAGATCGCCGGCATCCTTGGCCGCTATGCGCCGCAGCTCCACCGCATCTACCGGTTCAGGGACCTGATGCTCCGGGAATCGGGGTTCATGGTGCAGCCGCCGGTCCTGGCCGAGACCAGGGAGGCCTTCCGGCTTGCCCGCGATCACCACGCCGCGGCGTCGGCCGGCCGGGTGGTGACGATCATGGCGCCCGAACGGATCGTCTCCGCGGTTCCCACCTGGCGCCACTACCTGGAACGCGCATGGCCCGACCCGGCGCCGCCGGCCGATGTCCTCTTCCCGCGCACGGATGAAGAGGAGGACCTGTGGCGAACCGAACTCGCCGCCGGATGGGAGGCAGGCTCGCGGCTTGCCGACGAGATCTTCGCCGACGACTTGCTGCGCCTTAACGGCGTCTTCACCGGTCTCGTCCTGTGGCACCGCCTGCATCTCGCCGGCATGGTGACCACGCCCGACGTCGGCACCCGCGAAGTGGCCGTCGCCGGCGGCGGCGCCACGCTGCGCATTGCCGAACGCTTCATCGCCATCGACCAGGCCGCGGCCCTGGTGGCGGACCCCGGGGCGTGGCGCGCGGTGGTGACGCCGTGACGGGCGAGGGCCCGGACATGTGGGAGCCCGCCACCCACGCCTTCCCGGCGGACAGGCTCGACGAGTTCCTGCTGTGGGCGTCTGCCCGGGAGGCCTCCGACATCGCCTTCCAGACCGGCGAGACCGTGCGCATCGAACGCCACGGCCGCCTTCTGGAGGTCTCGCCCACGCCGCTCGACAGCGTGGCGCTGGGCGCCATCGCCGAACACATCGCCGGCGAGGCCAGCGTCGCCCTCCTGCGGTCGGGCGACGCCATCGACTGCTCGCACACGGTGATGACCGGCCGCCGGTCGAGCCGCCGCTTTCGCGTCAACATGTCGCCGGTCCAGGCCTGGGGCGCCTTCGGCGTCAACGTCACGCTGCGCGTGCTGCCGGAGACGATCCCCAGCCTGGACGACCTTGGCATCGAGCCCGAGATCGTCGCCGCATGGGACATGACGACCGGCCTCACCCTCGTCACCGGGGTTCCGGGGAGCGGCAAGTCCACACTGCTGGCGGCCGGCACCAGGCGCCTCCTCGAGCGCGGCGCCGGGCGCGTCCACTCCCTGGAAGCGCCCATCGAGTTCGTCTTCGACGGCATCGCCGGACCAGGTGCGCTGATGTCGTCCTCGGAGATCCCGCGGCATTTCCCGTCGTTCGCCGCTGGCCTGCGCGCTTCCCTGAGGCGCCGCCCCGCCGCGGTCGTCGTCGGCGAGGCCCGGGACCGGGAGACCGTCGAGGCGGTCATCCGGGCCGCCGACTACGGCATCGCGGTCTTCGCGACGGCCCACACCATCGGCGTCGCGGCCACGGTGCGCCGCCTCATTGCGGAGTTCCCGGCACACGAGAGAGCGGAGCGGGCGGCGGCGCTGGTCGACCAGACGACCCTCGTCGTCACGCAATGCCTCTACCCGGCCCCTGAAGGCGGCCGCACGGCGGTGCGCGAATGGCTCGTCTTCACGCCCGCCCTCAAGGCGGATCTCCTCGAGAGCGCGTCAGAGACCTGGCCGGGACGGATCGCCGCCGAACTCGAACGCACCGGCAACACGCTCTCAGCCCACGCGGCCGCCGCCTTCGCCGAAGGCCGCCTGGAGAGGCGCGATCTTGCCCGTATCCGGGCTGCGGAGACGGGAGGGTGAGGGGCGGTCATGGCGGCATGGCGCGACAGCGCACGCACGGTGCGGATCTACGGCCTCGATGCGCGTCTCATCGCGCTGGCCGCCCTCTTCATCGCCTGGCCGTCGTGGGCGACCACGATCCTCCTTGCCGCCGGCATCGTCGCGCTCCGCATCGCCGATGCCCGGGGCTATCGGCTCCCCACCGCGGCGCGCGCCCTTCGCGCGCGCCTGGCGGGCCGCCGCGAGGCCCTGGCTCCGCCGCGGCGGCGCCGCTTCACGGACTTCGGCTGATGCGCCGCGCCGCCATCATGATCGCCGCGGCTCTCGCGTTCCCGTCGGTGGCCTTCGCCGCCTTCGACTACGTGCCGCCGGCGCCGCCGCCCGTCTTCGCCGAGGCCGAGGCCGCCGCCGGCACCCTGGCCGAGCGCCTCGCCCGCCTGGCGCCGGAAGGCACCAGGTTCCACTGGGACCAGGGCGTCGATCCCGGCCGGTCGGTGACCCGGGACTACGGCGACTGGGAGAGCCTGCTGGTAGGCGAGGGCCTGGCCTGGACCTTCGCTCCGCCCGATCTCGCCATCCGTCCGGCCGCCGCCGAACCCGCCGCGGCGGCGGAAGAGACTGCAGCGCCTCCAACCTGGCGCGTGGTTTCGGGCGAACTCCTGCGTGACGTCCTGGAGCGCTGGGGCGGGCGCGCCGGCGTCGACGTGGTCTGGCTCACCGACCGCCGCTGGCGCATCGACGGATCCCGCGCCTTCCAGGGGGAGTTTGTAGAAGCCGTCCGCTCCCTCCTCTTCGCCCTCTCGCACCTGGGCTACGCGCCTGCCGGGGAGGTCTCGGCCGACGGCCGCACCCTTGTCGTCGTCCACCGCGTTCCGTCGCCGGAGGAGACCCCGTGAAGGCGGCAGCGCTCCTCGTCCGCGGCCCCGTCCTCGCCGCCGCGATGACCGCCTCGGCCCTCGCCGCGGACGACACCCCGGCGATCGTCGGCCTCCTCAATGCCAACGGCGCGTCAGTGACGGCGATGGGCGTCGCGGGCGGCCTCGAAGGGTTCCGCGTCACGCCGGCCGGATCCGACGAGGCCTTTGCCCTCTTCGTCACAGCCTCGGGCCACGCGGTCGTGGGCGTGCTCTACGATCCGCAAGGCCGCCTCGTCACGGCGGACCGGTTCGATGCCACCCCTCGATCGTCCGGCGACACCCGCGTAGAGGCGCCGGCGGCCGTATCCGGCGCCGGGCCCGAGACGCCGCGCCACGGCTTCACCATGGGCGAGGCCGGCCCGGCCGTGACGGTCTGGGCCGATCCGGCCTGCCCCTACTCCAGGGAGACAGTGGCCCGGCTCGCCGTGGCGGCCCTTGGCGGCCGTCTCGTCCTGGAGGTCGTGCCGGTGGCTCTCCTGGGGCCTGACTCCGCCCACATGGCGCTGGCGGCCCTCGACGGCGCCGACGCCTGGTTCGACCGCAGGACCGCTGCGCCGGAGCCCTCCCGCTCGGAGCGGGTGCGGTCGAACAACGCCGCCTTCGCGGCCGCCGGCGGCGAGGCCGTGCCGCTCGTCGTCTGGAGGGCGGCGGGGACGGAGCACCGGCATACCGGGGCCGTCGCGGATGTCGATGCCTTTCTCGAAGGCGCGATCGAATGAGCGAGAGGACCGACAGCGCGAAGAGGGCCCTCGGCCTCTTCGGCTACCACCGCGATCTCCATCGCGGCTGGCGCCGCGCGGCGCTGCTGCTCAGCATCGCCGCCACGGCCCAGGCGGTGGCCTTCGCGCTCTACATCGCCTGGCACTCGACGGTCTACATCACCGTCGCCGCCACGCCCGACGGCCGCATCATCGAGATGACGCCGCTGGACGAACCGATCATGTCGGATGCGGCCCTGAGGAACTGGACGGTCTCGGCCGTGACCGAGGCCTTCACCCTGGGGCACCACGACTGGCGCATGCGGCTTTCCGCCGTCCGCCAGCACTTCACCGACGCGGGCTACGCGAGCTACCTCGCCGGCCTCAAGGACAGCCTCTTCCTCGCCCGCCTGCAGGATCATCTCCAGGTGGCTTCGGCGGTGGCCACCGGCACGCCCGTCATCACCGACGTGCGCGTCATCGACGGGCGGGCGGCGTGGGACGTCGAGTTCCCGCTGCTCGTCACCTTCCAGGCCGGCACCCGGACGGCGTCCCAGAAGCTCCGCGCCCGGGTCCTGGTCATGCGCGTGCCCCTGTCGGACCGGGCGTCAGGCATCGGCATCCAGCAGATCATCGCCACGCGGCAGGGTGCGTGAGATGGTCCGCCGCGCCGCCACCTTCATCCTCGCCCTTGCCCTCTCAGGCGCCGCCGTGACGGCCGCCGCCCAGGAGGGCGACATCTGGCCGGAGCACGCAATTTCGGACGACGAGGCGGCGCGCCTGGGGCGCCAGGCGATGCCGCTCACGCAAGAACAGATCGAGACCCTGGGCCTGCTCCTGCAGCAGGTCCGCGAGGCGACCGCCGCCGGCGATCTCGCGGCGCCTGAGGGCCACCACCGGCGGGCCCAGGTGGATCCCTCCCTCTCGCGCGACATGCCGCGCCTCGCCCTGGCGCGGGGCTACACCTCGGCGGTCAGCTTTACCGACGTCACGGGCCGCCCCTGGCCCATCGAGGAGGTGCTCGTCGACGAGGCCTTCCTGCCGGCCGGCGCCGGCGGCCGGCCCGACGGCGCCCGGCACCTCCTCTACCTGGCCCCGGCAAGCAGCCATCGCCACGGCAACGCCGTCGTCAAGCTGGTCGATCTCGCCATGCCCGTCGTGCTGACCCTGGTGGACGGGGAAGGCGAGGTGGATCTCACCCTCGATCTGCGCATTCCCAGGCCGGGCCCGCTGGCCGACCCGGCAGCCCTGGTGACGCTGCCGCCCTTCCAGGCGGGAGACGACGCGCTCCTCGATCTCCTGGCCGGGATCGCGCCAGACGGCGCCACGCGCCTCGTCGCCGCAGGCGCCCCTGGCGGCGACCGCGCCTGGAGCGCCGGCGAGGACGTGCTGCTCGTCACCCGCGCCACCATCCTGTCGCCCGGACCGTGGGCCGCCGAACGGTCGGCCGACGGTCGCTGGGCCTATCGCCTTCCCGCCACTCCCTTCGCGCTCTTGACCCTGGCGGGCCGCGAGTTCCGCGTCGATTTCCGGGCCCAGCCCACCACCGGCCTGGAGGCGGCCCTGCCATGAGACCCGCCGCTCTCGCCGCCATGCTCCTTCTTCTCAGCGTCGCCGCCGGCTTCGCCCAGGCGCCGGACAACACGGATATCCAGCTCGAACCCGACGACGAGCTCAGCGGGGTCTACGGCGAGACCGTCCGCGATGTCGAGGCCGCCCGCGCGACCGAGGCCGAGACCACCGGGGAGACGACGCTTCCCGTCCTCGCCGAACCGCTCGCCGAACCCGAGACGCCCGCGCCCGCCGCGGCGGCGCCAGCGGCCGCCGGCGGGTACGAAGCCGCCGCCGCCGGGACCGCCTTCAACGAGCCTGCGGAGCCCGCGGACGCGGACTATGGGACCTACGGCACGCCCGGTCTCGCGCCGGGCCAGGATCTCTCCGATCTCCTCGCCGCCCTTATCGAGGAGTGGTCCCGCGCGCCGGCCATCGTCGCCCTCGACTACGGCGGCGGAACGGCCGCCGATGCGGCCCCGGCCGCCTCGGGAGGGACGCCCGCCGCGCTGGCCACGCCAGCCGCCGCCGTCAAGCCCGGCACCGCCCTCTACGCCCGGCTTATCTACGAGGTCAACTCGGACTTTCCGGGCCCGGTCCTCGCCGAACTCCTTGAGCCGCCCTTCACGGGCGCCGTCGTCACCGGGGCCTTCGAGGTGGTGAGGGACCGCATGGTGCTCAGATTCCAGCGTCTCGACTCCGGGGGCGCCTCGACGCCGGTCGACGCCTTCGGCGTCGGCCTCGACTGCGCCTGCTACGGCGTCGAAGGCGAGGTCGACCGCCACTGGTTCGACCGCGTGATCCTGCCCGCCGCCCTTTCGTTCGCCGAAGGATGGACGGCGGCGCTGGCCCGGCCCGAGACATCGGTGACGGTCCAGGGCGACCTCGTCGTCGAGGAGACGCGCCGCTCCGACTCTGACGATCGGCTCTACGAGGGGATCAGCGCCGCAACGGGCCAGATCGGCCGGGTGCTGACCGAGGATGCGCCCCGGGCCATCACGGTGCGGATCCCGCGCAACACCGAACTTCTCGTCACCTTCACCGGCCCCGGCGCCGTGGCGCCCGCTCTCGCCCTGACGGAGACGGTTCCGTGAGCCTCGCCGAAGCCCTCATCGCCTTCGTGGCCGACATCTCCGGACCCTTCGTCACCCTCGTCCAGATCATCTGCTGGATCCTCGGTCTCTGCCTCCTCTTCATGACGGCGCTCCGACTCCTGAAACACAGCGACTCCTTCGGCAAGGGAGCGCCGCCAGCGGCCGTCGGCACGGCCGCCACCTTCCTCGCCGCCGTCATCCTGCTGCAGCTCCCCTCCTGGCTCGACGCCGTCTCGACGACGCTGCTCGGCTCGGGCGGCAAGAGAACCCGCGCCATCCTCGGCTACGGCGAGGACCACGCCAATCTCGACGAGCTGCTCGCCGCCGTCTTCACCATCGTCGCCCTCGTCGGCCTCGTGGCCTTCGTGCGCGGGATCTTCGTCCTGAGGGCCTGCAGCGACGGCAAGCCCTCGGCGACCGCCGGCTCGGCGGCCATGCACATCTTCGGCGGCGCCGCCGCCTGGCACATGACGACGGTGCTCGACGCCCTGCAGACCACGCTCGGCATCCGCATTCTCGACATCAACTGAAGGGAGGTCTCCCATGCGCATTCCCCTCGTCCCCACCGCCGCCGTCCTCTTCGGCCTCGCGGTCATCGTCTCCCCGCCCATTCTTCCGCTCACGGCGGACATGGCGGTCTTCTCGCCCGATACGGACGAGGAGAGCGCACGCCGCACCGCCAGCTTCTACATTCACCTCGCCGGGTACGCGATCACGATGACCGGCTTCGCCCTCTTCGGCCGCCATCACCTGTTCGCCAAGGATCCGCCGCCCGGCCGCCTGCAGCACCGGATCTTCACCGGCGTCGCCGGCTTTTTCATCGTCCTCGCGATCCTCAGCGCCGCGCTCGTGGCGGCGCTGACGAACCCGGCCCATGCCATCAGCCTGGGCGAGATGGCGGAGGAAGCCGGCGAGGACCTCGAGCTGCTGCCTTTCTTCATCTCCGTCATCTTCTACATCCTCGGCCTCGTCATCGCCGGCTTCGGCCTCCTGAGGCTCAAGCGGCACGTTGACCATCCCAGCCAGACCACGCTCGCGTCCGGCATCGTGGCGCTCGCGATCGGCGCCGCGCTGATCGCCACGCCCTCGATCATCGACGCCATCGGCGAGACCTTCGACATCGACTCCGGCGCCACCCTCGAGCGCCCGGACTTCGACTGACATGCTGCAGGCCCTCGACGGCCTGACGGCCCTCCTGTGGAGCGCCCGCAGGAAGGGCATGGAGGCCTTCCTCATGCCCGCCGCGGCGCTCGAGGACGGCGTGCTGCTCTGCCGGGACAGCTCGCTCGTGACCCTGATCGAGGTGATGGGAAGCCGCTCGATGATGGGGAGCGAGGAGCTCGACGCCTTCGTCGCCAGCGCCACCCGGCGGTGGACGACGCTCTTCCTCGATCCCGGCCACGCGCTCCACGTCGTCTTCGAGCGCGATCCCGACGCCGCAGCCCTCGCCCGGGTCACGGCCCGCCAGCGCCGCAGCGCCGCCGCGTCCGGCCTCGAGCTCGACGACGTCCTGGCCGAAAGGGAGAGCCGCCTCGCCTCGCTGGTCGCGTCCGAGGCCCTCTATCTTGCCTGCTGGACGCGGCCCTCGGCGCTCACCCGGGACCAGGAACGCCGCGATCGCAAGGAGATGCGCCGCCGGCTCAGACCCTGGCCGGTCCGCACCTCTGAGGCCCAGTGCCCTCTCGCCGCGTTCGAATCCCTGGAACCCCGCCACGAGGCCTTCCTCGCCGCCATGACGACGGCACTTGGCGATCTCGGCATCGTGCACGCCCGCCTTTCCACCGCCGCCGCGCTGGGCGTCGTGCGCGCCATGGCGAACGCCCGGCCGCACCACGGCTGGCATCCCGCCACGGCGGCGAACGCCGGCCCGGCCCGGGCCACGGACCCGGCGGAAGCCGGCGCCCTGCCGCTTGCCCTGGCGCCCCAGATCCTGGATGAGGATCCGGCCAGCGACGGTCCCTGGATCGTCCTGGGCGGCCGCCGCGGGGGGGGGGGGGGCAAGGGGGGGGGGGGCCCCCCGCCCCCCCCCCGAGCGGGGGGGGGGCAACCCCCTTGCCCGGGCCG